>NZ_JAKMRU010000015.1:0-44676 GCF_025772235.1 Campylobacter sp. IFREMER_LSEM_CL1085
TTACAAAATAAAAAGAAGGTTTTAGTATTTATTAAGTGGTAGAAAATCAGAAAAGTTATTTAGAAATTTTATTTAGTAGTAATACTTTAATTTAATATTTTTAATTGACCATAGTTGATATTTTTGGTTTTTGATATAAAATATTAATTTTTATAATGTATTGTATCTTTTTTATTTTTGGAGGATATATGAAAAAATTATTTTTAACTTTAACGCTTGGTTTTACAAGCTTATTGGCTAATGAAAAAATATTAAATATTTACGAAAGTCCCACTTGTGGATGTTGCGATCTTTGGGCTAATTATATGAAAGATAAAGGCTATAAAGTACAAATACACAAAAGTGAAGATTTTTTAAAAATAAAAGAAAAAATGAATATTCAGCCTATGTATCAAAGCTGTCATACTGGCGTGATTGATGACTATGCTATAGAAGGGCATGTTCCTGAAGATGCAGTTGCTTGGCTTTTGGAAAATAAACCTGAGGATGTTATAGGTATTTCTGCTCCTGGTATGCCTCAGGGAAGTCCTGGAATGGAACAAGGTTATGAAGAAGAATATCCTGTAGTTTTGATGCTTAAAAATGGAGATTATAAAATTTATGGGATCTATAAAGGACATAATTTAATCAAGACAAACTAAGCAATTTTGCTTAGTTTATTTTATATATTAATGGTATTCTTATATGAAAAGTTTTTTCATACTGTGGAAAATTCTTAGACGCTATATGTATAGTTTCTAAGGCACTATCGTTCAATAATTCATATTTTGATGGTTTTAATATTTTTAAGTTTAATAGATTTTTATCTTTAGTCCATGTAAATTCTACTAAAATTTCGCCACTCATCCGCATTTTTCGAGCTTGCCTAGGATAAATTAAAGCTTTATCTATAGCTTGCTTAACTTCTTTTAAAAGTTCATTGTTATTAGTTAAAGATATACTTTCTTGAGAATTTATCAGGATGTTTTTTTCTTGAGATGTTATTTTTTGAGATTTTATTTCCTCTTTTAATCGATTTGTTGCTTTAGTATCGGTTGAAGTATTTATTTTTTTAGGTTGAACGATAGGTTTTTCTTTTACTTGTTCTATTTTTTTTATTTTTTCTTGTTTAGATTGTTCGTTTTTTACTTTAGGAGAATCTTGTAAAAATTGTTTTATAGCTATATTAAATTTTTCTTCCTTTGTAGTGTTATGTTGTATATGTAAAAAATTCTTAGTATAAAGAAAAACAAAAAGTAAAGGTAAAAAGATAAATAAAGTAATGAAAAATGATTGATTTTTATGATTACTTATAAAAGTCTTCATCTTTTTTGCTCTGTTAAAATTTGAAAATTTTCATGATTTTTATTTTTTAAAATATCAATAATTTTTACAAAGCTTTCAAATTTTGCTTCTTTATCGCTTTTTAACTCTACCAAGGTTTTAGAATTTATAGTGTCAAAATTTTCTTTTATTTCTTCTATGGAAACTGTTTTTCCATCGATATAAAATTTATTTTCTTTATCGATTAAGATGCTTATTTTGTCTTTATTTTCACTTATGGAATTTGAATTTTCACTTTGAGGTAGATTGATTTTGATTTCACCATGTGCGATAAAAGTGGATATACTTAAAACAATGGCTAGTAAAACAAGCATTATATCTATAAAAGGAATAATATTTAAACCTTCATTTTTTGGCAATTTAAGCATTTTTATCCTTAAAAATACGATATGCATTACTCAAAGTTGATATTTTTCTAAGCAATCCATTATAAGCCATCAAAGAAGGGATGGCAACTAAAATTCCCAAAGCAGTAGCCTTTAAAGCTAGCGATAAGCCAATAACAATAGATTTTACATCAATATTTCCACTTGCTCCCATGTCGTAAAATGTAATCATAATCCCTACTACAGTTCCTAAAAGTCCTACATAAGGAGCGTTAGTGTAAATAATATAAAGCATAGTGATATTTTCACTAATTGCATCATCAAATTTTTCTTGGCATTGATAATCATTTAGTTTAATTTTTCTAAAAAATAAGATGCGTTCTATAGTGCACCATATAGCAATAAATGCCATTAACCCTAAAACAATAAATATAATTAAGTCAATATAAGTTTTTAAAAATTCCATACATCCTCGCTTTAAAAATTTTTGTGATTATATTACTGAAAATTAAATTATTTATTAATAACAATTATCATAATTGATATAATAAATTTATTTTAAATTAATAATTATTATCATAATATTCCAACTTTGAAAATTTTGTTTATTTATGAAAGGAAATAATGAAAAATTATTGCTTGTCAGTTTGTGTTGCTAGTCTTTTGGTCTGTAATGCTTTATCACAAGAAGTTTTATTAGATAGCTCTATAGTGAGTGCTTCGGGATTTTCTCAAGATATCAAAGAAGCTCCTGCTACTATAAATGTGATTGGTAAAAAAGATTTAGAGAGTAAGCCTTATAGAGATGTTGCTGAAGCTATTGCTGATATTCCTGGTGTAGATTTATTTGCTAGTAAGGGAAAAACTGGATCTTATAATATCACCATGAGAGGTATTACCGGATATACTTTAGTTTTGATTGATGGGCGCCGTCAAGGGATAGGTGGAGAAGTAGGACCTAATGGTTTTAATGAGATTTCAAATTCATTTTTACCTCCAATTTCTAGCATAGAAAGAATAGAAGTGATAAAAGGACCAATGAGTACTTTATATGGTTCTGAAGCTTTAGGTGGTGTTGTAAATATCATCACAAAAAAAGTAAGCGATAAATGGGAAACATCAGTTAGTTTAGATAGTATTTTTAATGCACATAAAGAATGGGGCAATACTTATGGCACAAGTATATATTCAAGTGGCCCATTGATGAATGATCGTCTAGGATTAACCTTACGTTTTAGAGAGTTTTATAGGGAGCAATCTAATGTTGAATTTAGTAATGGAAGTGGACAAAGAGTGCAAGGTGATCAGGCTCAAAGTCCTACAAAAGCTAATAATTTTAGTTTAGGAACTAGGTTAAATTACTTAGTAGATGATTATAATACCTTGATATTTGATATTGATTTTTCAAGAAATCACTATGATAATAAAAAAGGCCAACTAGGCACATTAACAAAACCAACAGATAAAAATGATGGCTCTTTAACAGGTGGTTATACAGACACTATGCAAGTGGATAAGTTGGTAACTTATTTAAGTCATGAGGGTGTGTATGAAGATTTTTCGATTACTTCTACCTTGCAGTATAACCGTGTAAGTAACGATGGGCGTGAGGTGGTTGGCCAGGCAAATCAGTCATTTTTAGGGCAAAATAGAGATATAGTTGCTGAAGATATTATCGTAGATACAAGATCAGTTATTCCTTTAGGTCAAAGTCATATTTTAAGCGTGGGTGGTGAATATAGACTTGAAAAAATGCAAGATAAAATCGCTAATCCTGCGAATTTTGATCAGTATTTATTAGCTCTTTTTGCAGAAGATGAGTATAGTATAAGAGATGATTTAAGATTTACTTTTGGTGCAAGATATAATTATCATGAAATTTTTGGAAATAATATTTCACCAAGGGCTTATTTGGTTTATAATCCTACTAGCGAGCTTACTTTAAAGGGTGGTGTTTCAACGGGCTTTAGAACTCCATATGCTAATAGATTGATAGCTGGTGCTTATAATTATAGTGGACAAGGTAAGTACCCTATGTATGGAAATCCGAATTTAAAAGAAGAAACATCGCTTAATTATGAATTAGCTGCTGTTTATAATAATGACTTATTTTATATTTCAGCTACTGGGTTTTTGACAAATTTTAAAGATAAAATTTCTAGTCAAAAATTCGACAAAGATAGTATGATTTCGGGTATTGGAAAATGTGAAGCTGATATATGCTATCAGGCGATTAATCATGGCAAGGTTGAGTATAGAGGCATAGAACTTGGAGCTGGGATTACTCCTATAGAGCATTTAAATTTAGATCTAGCTTATACTTATCTTGATAGTGAAATTAAAGATGCGCAAGATAAAACCATGATAGGAAAACCAGAAATTGATAGTCTAAAACACAATATCATGCTAAAAGCAAGTTATAATATCTTTAGTAAATTCACTCCATGGATAAAAGGCGAATGGCAAATAGATCGTTATATGGGTGATACAAATATTAATAGAGAGTATTATCAAGATGTCTTTTTAGCTTCTATGGGTGTGCGTTATGATATTAATAAAAAATGGAATATTAATGCGGCAATTTATAATCTTTTTGATAAAAGTTTTACAAATGATTGGGAGTCTTATAAAAACAAAGGTGAAGATACTTGGGTAAATACTTATAATCGCATAGAAGAAGGAAGAAGAATTTATATTTCAATCAACGGCAGTTTTTAATTTTGTATAGTTGGGGAGCCAAAGAGCTTATTGAGAGCTTCTTTGGTTTCGTCTTTAGGATCGTATTTTTTAGCATCTTTTTTAAAATTTTCAAAATGTTCATTTAAATTCGGAGTACTTTTTATTTCTTGTTTTATAGGAGTTTTGAATATATCTTGTAATTTTTGGGTATCTATAGTTTCTATTTTTTGAATTTTAATTTGTGTTTTTTCTCCAAAAAGTTCATGAAGTAAGACTTTGATTAATTTAAAGCCATTGTTTAGGATTTTTCTATCATCATCTTTAGCATGTGAGCTAATACTTAAAATATCATCTTCAAAGGAAATAAACTGCGTAGTTTTTTTGAAAACTTCAGCTAAATCATAATCTCTTTTGTAAATAGCTTTTAACAAACTTTCATAAGGATTAAGTTTTTCTTCTTTAATTGTTTGTATAGAAAGAATTTCTTGTTGTTTTGGATTTGGTGTGTTATCTTGTTTTGGACTTTTGCTGTAAATAGCTTCATCAATACTTTTTAGATAAGTTGCTTCTATAAGCATGAAAGCCATAACACAAAGTACAAAACTATCATCATCGCTAGAATTTAACATAGTCTTAGCGCGCGAAAGAATTCTAAAAAATCTTTCGTAAATTAACATAGAAAAAAGATTGTTTTTGGCAAAAAATGCTTCTTTTAAAAAAAATATCATCTCATCGATGACATTACTTGCCTCGTAATCTTCAAATTCTTTTAAAAACTCAAGAACTTTATCTTTATCGCTAGCTAAAATGGCTTGATAAAATTCTTCAATTTTAGATGGATCTAAAAAGCCTAGCATCGCAGTAATTTTTTGTGTTTGTATATGATTTTGACAATATACTATGGCTTGATCTAATAAAGTTAGAGTATCTCTTAAAGATCCGTTTCCACTTCTTGCTATGAGTTTTAAAGCTTCTTTTTCATAATTGATATTTTCTTTTTCTAAAATCCACTCAAGATGATTTAAAATATCGTGGATAGAAATTTGCTTAAATCTAAAATGCTGTGTTCTTGAAAGAACCGTAGCAGGAAGTTTTAAAGGGTCAGTTGTTGCTAGTATAAATTTTACATAGCTTGGTGGTTCTTCCAAGGTTTTAAGCAAGGCATTTGCTGCTTGTGGGGTAAGCATATGCACTTCATCGATAATAAAAATTTTAAACCTAGCTAAAGATGGAGCGTATTTAACTTGCTCGATAAGCTCTTGAATATCTTCTAAGCTTCTATGGCTTGCAGCATCCATTTCTATAATGTCTATATTAGAGCCACTGAGTGAAGATAAACATTGAGAACATTCTCCACAAGGGTTAGCACTTGGTCCTTTTTCGCATACTAGGGCTCTTGAAAAAATTCTTGCACTTGAAGTTTTTCCACTTCCGCGTAATCCTGAAAATAAATAAGCATGTGCTAAGCGGTTATTTTCAAGAGCATATTTTAAGCTTGTAGAAACAGTATTTTGTCCTACAAGCTCATTGAAATTTTTTGGTCTGTATTTAACAGCAAGAGCTTGGAGCATTACTACTCATTCATGATGGATAACAACTCTTCATTGCTTTTGGTTTTTAGCATTTTAGAGTATAAGAATTTTAAAGCTTCTATATCATCCATTTGTGAAATAGCTGATCTAATCGCCCAAATTTTTTGAAGTTTTTCAACACCTTGGAGTAATTCTTCTTTTCTAGTGCCTGATTTTATGATGTTAATTGCAGGGTAAATTCTTCTGTCTGAAATATTTCTATCAAGAACGATTTCGCTATTTCCTGTTCCTTTAAATTCTTCAAAAATCACTTCATCCATTCTTGAGCCTGTTTCTATCAAAGCAGTTGCTATAATGGTTAATGAGCCACCATGCTCTATATTTCTAGCTGCACCAAAAAAGCGTTTTGGCTTATGCAAGGCATTTGCATCAACCCCACCACTTAAAACTTTACCACTGCTTGGTGTGGCAGTATTATAAGCTCTTGCTAATCTTGTAATAGAATCAAGTAATATAATGACATCTTTACCTGTTTCTACCATCCTTTTTGCTTTTTCTATAACAAGTTCAGCCACTCTAACATGATTATAGGCAGGTAAGTCAAAAGTAGAGCTAAAAACCTCGCCTTTAACACATCTTTGCATATCTGTAACTTCTTCAGGACGCTCATCTACTAAAAGTACAATCAAATGAGCCTCTGGATGATTTTTAGCAATAGCGGTAGCTAGTTCTTTCATTAACTCAGTTTTACCAGTTCTTGGAGGTGCTACGATTAAGCTTCTTTGACCTTTTCCTATAGGGGCAAATAAATCAAGCATTCTGCCTGTTAATTTTAAAGGATCATATTCTAATTTGATTTTTTCAGTTGGAAAAATTGGAGTAAGATTGTCAAATAAAGGTCTTTCTCTAGCTTCTTTTAATGGAAGATAGTTGATTGCTTCAATTTTTAATAAAGCATAGTATTTTTCTTGATCTTTTGGCTCTCTAACTTGACCAGTAACTATATCTCCTACACGCAGAGCAAATTTGCGAATTTGTGAGTTTGATACATAAGCATCATTTACACTATCGCTTAAATTTGAGTCCATTCCACGTAAGAATCCATAACCTTCAGGCGAAATTTCTAAAATTCCTGTAAAGAGTATAAAGCCACCTTTTTTGGTTTGTGCTTTTAGAATTTCAAAAATAAGATCTTGTCTTCTAAATTCTCTTGGATTTTCTATTTCTGCTTCATTTGCTATTTTTACTAAGCTTTCTAAATCAAGCAACTTTAAATCTTCTATTTTATAACCTTCAACAGGAATGTGTGTTCTTTGGTGTTGTTTCTTTTCTTTTGTATTTTCCATATATCCTCATAAAATGTAGAAAATGTAGTTTTTGTTTTAGTTTATTCAAAAAAGATTTTATTAAAAAAAATACTTTTTTGTCAAATTTTGGAAATTATAATATAGCTTTGTAAATAATTTTTAAAATTGAAAGTTTGAAAAAATGATAAAATATTGTAAAAACTTATAAAGAAAGTATAAAATGAGATGTAAGCATTGCCAATTAAGCTTTAAACAAGAACAAATGATAGAAAAAAATGGAAATTATTTTTGTTGTAAAGGCTGTGAAAGTGTATATGAAATTTTACAAGAGAATAATTTGGAGGAATTTTATGAAAAACTTGGTAATCAAACTTTAACCCCAGTAACAATAGAATATAGTATTAAAGACTATGAAAAATACATACAAAAAACAAAAGAAGGTTTTAGTGAGGTTTTTTTGCTAATAGAAGAAATTCATTGTGCAGCCTGTGTTTGGCTTAATGAAAAAATTCTCATTAAAAGCGAAGGAGTGATAGAGGTTGATATTAATTCTATTACCCATAAAGCTAGAATTGTTTTTGATGAAAAAAGTATTAATCTAGTAAAAATTATCCAAAATATAGAAAGCATAGGCTATAAAGCTAGTGTGTATTTACCTACAAAAAATGAACAAAGAGCAACTCAAACCAAAAGAGATTTTTATGCGAAATTAATAGTTGCTATAGCTTGCGTAATGAATATCATGTGGATATCTGTAGCTAAATATGCCGGGTTTTTTAGTGGTATGGAAGCTGATATTAAAGATATTTTACATTTTGCTGAATTTTTACTTTGCACTCCTGTACTTTTTTACACAGGCTCGATTTTTTATAAAAATGCCTATTATGCTTTGAAATTTAAAAATGTTAATATGGATACTCTAGTAATTAGTGGAGCAAGTTTAGCTTATATATATTCAGTGTGGGCAATGTTTTCAAGAGCTTCACAGGTATATTTTGACTCTGTGGCGATGATTATTTGTTTTGTTTTTATAGGAAAGTATTTAGAGCTTTTAAGTAAGAAAAAAGCCCTTGATACGCTCGATCATTTGAGATCATTTTTAGGTAATGAAGTAAGGGTATTAAAAAATGAAAAAATAGAAAATATTGATGTAGAAGAGGTGCAAATAGGAGATATTATAGAGTTAAAAGAAGGTGATAGGGTTTTAATAGATGGAGTGTGTATTAGTGGTAATATTAGTTTAGATATATCTAGTTTAAGCGGGGAGAGCTTACCACTTGATGTGCAAAAAGATGATATGATTTATTCTGCTTCTTTAGTTTTAAGCGGGAATGCTTTATGTAAGGCAAATGCGCCTTATAAGGATTCTAAATTAGCTAGGATTATTAATTTACTTGAAAATTCAAGTGCTAAAAAAGCCAAAATAGAAAAAATGGTACAGCAAGTAAGTAAGTATTTTTCGCCTATTATTTTAATTTGTGCTTTGTTGTGCTTTGTTTTTACTTTTTTTGTACTAAATTTAGGTTTTGAAGAAGCCATGATACGCATGGTTTCTGTGTTAATTATAGCTTGCCCATGTGCTTTAGCTTTGGCTACTCCGGTAAGTTCTTTAGTAGCAATTAGTGCTGGTTTGAAGGAAAAAATTTTATTTAAAGAAGCAGGTGTTGTGGAAGATTTGAGTAAGTGCAATGTGACTGTATTTGATAAAACAGGGGTTTTAACAAAGGCTAGTTTGGAAGTTAAAAAAAGCTTTTTAGACGAAAGGTTGGATAAAAATGAATTATTAAATTTCTTACATTTAACTAACCACCCAGTGGCTAAAAGTATTTTAAAATTTTTAGATAGAAAAATAGATAGTAGAATAGAATTTGAAAAAGTTCAAAATTTTCAAGCAAGAGGCTATAAAGCCTTTTTAGACAAAGATGAATTTTTAGGAGGAAACGAGAAATTTTTCAAAGAAAATCATATACAAGTGCAAGAATTTCAAACTACGCATTTTATATTTGCTAAAAATAAAACTATATTAGCAGTTTTTGAATTAGAAGATAGTATGAGAGAAAGCTCTGAAGAGTTGATTGAATTTATGAAAGAATGTAAAATGCAAATTTATATATTAAGTGGCGATAATTTAAATGCTGTGAGTAAGGTGGCTGAAAAATTAAAAATAAATAATTTCAAAGCCTCATGCATGCCAGAAGATAAGATGCAAACAATAGCTAGGTTAAATCAAATAGGTAAAGTTTTAATGGTAGGAGATGGAGTAAATGATGCTTTAGCACTTTCTTATGCAGGTGTTGGAGTTTCTTTAAAAGAAGGTTCTGAGCTTGCTATGGAAAATAGTGATATTATATTGTTAAAAAACGACTTGAAAAGCTTGCAAAAGGCTATACAAATAGCTAAAAAAACTTATCAAATTATTAAACAAAATTTAGCTTTTTCTTTATTTTATAATGCCTTGAGCATGCCTTTAGCTTTTTTTGGTTTGATTAATCCTTTAATTGCAGCTTTATCGATGTCTTTTAGTAGTATAATAGTGATTTTAAATGCTTTAAGGATTAAAAAATGAATGGTGTTTTAATGATGATGATAGGTGTTTCTATGGTTGCTTTATTTTTGGCAATTTGTGCTTTACTTTGGGGGATCAAAAATAAGCAATTTGACGATGATTATAAATTTACTACTTTAAATGATAGCGAAGAAGCTTTAAATGATGCAGTAATTTTGGAAAAAAGAAAAAAAGAAGCTTTGGAAAAGAAAAATCAAGAAAAACAGCCATAAAGGCTGTCAAATTATTTTTTTAAGCTCTCGATGTATTCTTCAATTGCTTTAAAATCTGCTTCTGTTAAACCTTTAAGGTTAATCTTCATGATTGCACCTTGGCCATAAGCATTTCTTTTACCTGCTGCATAATCTTTCATGTATTGTAATCTTTCAGCTGCAGTTAAAGTATTTAAAGCAGGAACTTTATTAAGATAAACTTTATCTGCTTTAGCACCATGACATACTGCACATTTTTTATAAAGTGTAGCACCATCCGCAGCAAAAGCTGAAACACTAAGACATGCCAAAGCTGATAAAACAAGTAGCTTTTTCATTGTATCACTCCTATATAAATTGAAAATAAAATGTTTTTAATTATATGCTTTTTTTATTTAAAGTCGCTTAAAAAACTTTTTTACTTGATAAATTATAAAATCTTAAAAAAAATTCATTATAATTTTTTTATGAAAACAAAGGCGTTATTTTTAGATAGAGATGGAATTATAAATATAGATAAAAAATATGTTCATAAGATTAGTGATTTTGAATTTTGTGATGGTATTTTTGAACTTTGTGAATTTTTTCAAAAGCAAAATTTTTTAATTTTTGTAGCTACTAATCAATCAGGTATTGCAAGGGCTTATTATAGTGAAAAAGATTTTGAAATTTTAAGCTCGTATATGCTAGGTGAGTTTTTGAAAAAAGGCATTAAAATAGAAAAAATTTATCACTGCCCACATTTAGAAAATTGTGAATGTCGTAAGCCAAAACCTGGCATGCTTTTAAAAGCACAAAAAGAATTTAATATAGATTTTTCACAATCTTTTTTTATAGGAGATAATTTAAGTGACATGCAAGCTGGAATTAATGCTGGTATAAAAAATCTATTTTTGATTAATGAAAATTATAATGATAATAAAAACTATAAGGTCTTTAAAAATTTAAAAGAACTTTTGTATTATTTAAAGGATAGGAAATGAAAATTGTGATAACAGGTGGAGCAGGTTTTATAGGCTCTGCTCTTGCTCTAGAATTTCAGGATAAACATGAGGTTTTGATTGTGGATAAAATGCGATCAAGTGCTACTTTTGAAAATGGAAATTTAGAAAGTTTTGGTCATTTTAAGAATATTTTAGATTTTGAAGGTGAGCTTTATGTGGGCGATATTAATGATGAAAAAACTTTAAAAGCTATAAAAGCTTTTAAACCTGATGTGATCTTTCATAAGGCTGCAATTTCAGATACAACTGTTTATGATCAAAACAAAGTTTTAAAGACCAATTTAAACACTTTTAAAGATTTTATAGAACTTGCTTTAGAACTTAATGCAAAACTAATCTATGCAAGTTCAGCCTCAGTTTATGGAGATGCTCCAAGCCCGCAAACTGTAAATTTAAGTGAAGCCCCTAAAAACCCTTATGCATTTTCAAAATTAATGATGGATAAATTAGCAAAAAAATACTTTAATAAAATGCATATAGTTGGGCTTAGATATTTTAATGTATATGGCAAGGGAGAATTTTTTAAAAATAGCACTGCTTCTATGATTTTGCAATTTGGACATCAAATTTTAGCGGGTAAAAGTCCGCGTTTGTTTGAAGGAAGTGATCAAATTTATCGTGATTTTGTGTATATTAAAGATGTTGTGAGTGCAAATTTACAAGCTTTAGAAGCAAAAAGTGGAATTTATAATGTAGCTACAGGTAAAGCAAGAACTTTTCAAGATATAGTAGATATTTTGCAAAAAGAATTAAACACTAATTATCCTTGTGAGTATATTCCTAATCCTTACAAAAATTCTTATCAATTCCATACTCAAGCAAAATTAGATGAGAGTTTTTCATATAAAGCTAAATTTAGTCTTGAAGAGGGTGTAAAAGATTATTTAGATGAGATCAAAAGGCTTTATGAAAAGGAAGTAAATGTTTGATTTTTTAAGTTCTAAAAAGCCAAAAATTTTAGTTGTCGGGGATTTTATGGTGGATCATTATATATGGTGTGATTGCACTAGAATTTCTCCAGAAGCTCCTGTAATGGTGATGAAATCACAAAAAGAAGATAAAAGACTAGGTGGAGCTGGTAATGTATATGCAAATTTAAAAAGTCTTGGTGCTGAGGTTTTTGCTCTGGGGCTTGTGGGTGATGATGAGAGTGGGAGGTTTTTAAAAGAGAATTTAAATGCAAAATTATTAGTAGAAAAAGATAGAAAAACCCCTCTTAAGAGTAGAGTTTTATCACATTCTCAGCAAGTTTTAAGACTTGATGATGAGAATGATTTTGATACTAAATTAGAAGATGAAATTATTCAAGAGTATAAAACAATTGCAAAAGATTATGATGCGATTGTTTTGAGTGATTATGCCAAAGGGATTTTAACTTCAAAAGTAACAAAAGCTTTGATAGAGCATGCAAATACTTTAAATTTACCTATTTTGATTGATCCAAAAGGAAGTGATTTTAGCAAATATCAAAATGCAACCTTGCTAACTCCAAATAAAAAAGAAGCTATTCAAGCTTTGAGTGTAGAAAAAATTGATAATTTAGAAAAAGCTTTGAAAAAATTAAAAGATGATTTAAATTTAGCTTATTCTATTATAACTTTATCTGAAGAAGGAATAGCACTTTTTGATGAAAAATTACATATTATTCCCGCAAAAGCTTTGGAGGTTTATGATGTAACAGGAGCTGGAGATAGTGTTATAGCTATGCTTGCTTATGCTTTAGCCTTAAAAGTTGATATTGTAAAAGCATGTGAGTTAGCAAATGATGCAGCAGCTGTTGTGGTAGCAAAAGTAGGAAGTGTGAGTGCAAGTTTAGAAGAGATTAAAAATCTAAAAAAAGCTTCTTTTGAAGATAAAATTAAAAGTAAAGAAGAGCTTGTGAAGTTGATACAAAATCAAAAAGTAGTTTTTACCAATGGATGTTTTGATATTATGCATTATGGTCATATAAAATACCTTGAAAAAGCTAAAAAACTAGGAGATATCTTAGTTGTGGGTTTAAATTCAGATGAAAGCGTAAAAAGACTAAAAGGAAACTCAAGACCTATAAATTTAGAATTCCAACGCGCATGTATGCTTGCGAGTATGTATTTTGTAGATTATGTAGTGATTTTTAATGATGATACTCCTTATGAACTGATAGAGTTTTTAAAGCCTGATGTGCTAGTTAAAGGAGCTGATTATAAAGGTAAAGAAGTAGTGGGTTCAAATTTAGTAAAAAAAGTAGAATTAATTGACTTTGAAGATGGATTTAGTACTACTAATATAATTAATAGGATTGCAAATGATAAATAAAATTGAAAAGGAATTTATTCAACATCAAAAAACTTTAGAGCAAAGTTTGAATTTAAAAGAGCAAATTGTTGCAGTTGCTCAAGAATTAAAAGTGTGCTTGAAAAGTGGTGGGAAAATTTTAATTTGTGGAAATGGTGGAAGTGCTGCAGATAGCCAACATTTTGCAGCTGAACTTAGTGGAAGATATAAAAAAGAAAGAAAGGCTTTAGCTGCTATTGCTCTAAGCACTGATACTTCTGCTTTAAGTGCTATAGGAAATGACTATGGTTTTGAATTTGTTTTTTCAAGACAAGTTGAAGCTTTAGCTAGCAATAATGATGTATTGATTGGAATTTCTACTAGTGGAAAAAGCCCAAATGTGATCAAAGCTTTTGAAAAGGCCAAAGAAATTGGCACTAAATGTATAGGACTTAGTGGAAAAGGTGGTGGAGCGATGAATGCATTATGTGAGCATAATATAGTCATTCCAAGCGATGATACGGCTAGAATTCAAGAAATGCATATTTTAATCATACACTGCTTATGTGATTTGATAGAAGAAGAATATTAAGTTTGGGTTATTTTCCCAAACTTAAATAATATTCAATTTGATCTTTTTGTAAAATTCTAATTAAATTTGTACTTCCTGCAACACCTACTGGAAATCCTGCAGTAAGGGTATAAACCCCATCTTTTTTCATAAGGCCTTTTTCAACTCCAAGTTTTACAGAATTGCTTAAAAGTTCTGTTAAATTTTCATGCTTTTCTATCAATATAGCAGGTTGAACTCCCCAAACTATACTTAAAAAATTTAAAGCTTTTTTAGAATGAGTAATAGCTATGATATCCATTTTTGGACGATACCTTGCTGTTTTAACTGCAGAAGCACCACTGCTTGTAATGGTAAAAATTGCATTTGCATTTAAATCAGTTGCTAGTTGTGTGCTTGATTTGGCAATGATATCAGTTTCGTTAAAACATTTAAAATTTTCAAATTTTTCATAAGGATAGTTTTTTTCTGTTTCTATAATGGTTTGAGTCATAATATCAACCGCATTTGCCGGATCAATCCCCACTGCACTTTCTTCGCTAAGCATAACCGCATCAGTGCCATCAAGTACAGCATTAGCAACATCTGAAATTTCAGCTCTTGTGGCAGTTTTTGATTTTGCAAGCGAAAAAAGCATTTGAGTAGCAGTGATTACAGGCTTATTGGCCTCATTAGCTTTTTTAATGATGAGTTTTTGTATATTTGGCACTCTATAATAAGGCACTTCAATGCCTAAATCTCCTCTTGCTACCATTATACCATCGCTGCTATTTATAATTTCATCGATATTTTCAACAGCATCAAATTTTTCTATTTTTGCAAAAATAGCAATTTTGGCATTATTTTCATCAAGTATTTTTTTAACTTCATCAATATCATGAGCATTTTGCACAAAAGATATAGCTAAAAAATCAACATCGTTTTTAATGCCCCATGCAAGATCATCTTTATCTTTTTGAGTTATAACATCGATATTGATTTTTGTATTTGGAAAATTAATTCCTTTATTTGAACTAAGCACCCCGCTATTTTCTACTTGGGTTTGGATAAAATCTTTTTCAACTTGTATAACTTTAGTTTTAATAGAGCCATCACAAAGATAGATGTATTCTCCCACTTTTAGCATAGAAAGAATTTCGGGATGATTAATACAGACTTTATAATGTTCATTAGAAAGTTTTTCGCCTTCAAAAGTATCTTTGTAGAAGTCTAGTCTATCTCCACTTTTTAGCTCAAAAGCTTCTGGAATTTTTAAGGTTCTAATTTTTGGCCCGCTAATATCTTGTAAAATTCCAATCCTTGCATTAAGTTCAGCTGCTACTTTTCTAATGGTGGCTAGGTTTTGACTATGATATTCATGAGTTCCATGTGAGAAATTTAAGCGAAAAACATTCACTCCATTAATAATCATTTGTCTTATTGTAGTTTCATTTTCACTTGCTGGTCCAATTGTTGCGACTATTTTTGTTTTTTTTAACATTTCCTATCCTTTTTATAGCAGTTCGCTAGTAAATAAATCTTCATTAAAATTAGCACCCAAGTATTGACAAATAAGTTTTGCATCTCTATAACCATTACCAAGACAACTCGTAGCACCTGGGCTTGGTGTCATATTAAAAATTATACCTGGAATTTCAGTGATGCTAGCCTCTCCAAGCATTAATTCTCCTGCTTTTTTATCAAGCACTTGAGGGCGTACCCCGCCAAAGTTTTTAGCATAGTAAATATCATCTGTTTTTAAACTAGGAACTATTTTTTTAGCATCTTTTACAAAAAGTTTTTTGTTGATATAAGGAATTTCAAATAAATAATTATAAAGAATATAATTTCTAATAGTAGAATCTTTAAAAAGATTAAAACAAATTTTAATTACATTCATATCAAGATTAAGTGTTTTGAAAAATTCAGGTAAAGATTTAAAGCCATGGTATCTTTCTAGCATAGGAATAACTAAAGCAGTAGGACCAAAACGGGTGTTCATGTTAGCTAGTAAATCAGGATCGCCATGTAATGCAGCAAATGGGAGTTTTGGATTTTGCACCATATAAACCTTACCATTTAAAATTTTTCTTTTTGCCATGTAAAAACTTCCTGCAACAGGAAAGCAAGATTTGTCTAAACCTATACCCATTTTATGTGCTAAAAATAACGAGTGTGCGCCTGCATTGACGATAATGGATTTTGCACTATATTCTTTAAAATCTCTTGTTTTTATATAAAAAATATCATCTTTTTTTTCTATAAATACAACTTCTTGATTGTAAGCAACATGAGTATCTTTACCTTGTTTGCAAGCTTGCTCTATGAGATTTTGACTCATAATTCCAAAATCTACTGTGGTATAAATTTCACCTTCTTCTACACCCATAGCTACTATATTATCCGCCCTATCATTGACACCATCTTCACCTAAAACAACATTTGGTTCTATTTGTTTGATTTCATTTTTTGTGTAAAATTTAATATAAGGATATAATTCTTTAAATTCTTCATATCTATTTTTCATATATTCACATTCTTTTTCCCCAACTGCAAGTGCAAGTTTTTGGTGTGAATACATGAATTTATTTTGTGCATTTTGCAAGAGCCCATATTTTACAATCATATCTGCTGTTTTTTTAACTTTTTTTGCTTTTTCCAAGGTATAGTTAGTTTCTATATCACCGCAGTGGATGGTTTGTGAATTACTTGTGCTATGACTATTTAATGTTGCAGCGTTATTGTATTTTTCTAATAATGCAATACTTTTAATATCAGTATATCTTGCTAATTCGTAAAATGCTGCAGCACCAGAAATCCCACCGCCAATCACCACGGCATCAAAGTGTTTTCGATCCATTATCATCAATTCCTTTTGTGTATGTTTGATTTTGCTAATAATATCAAAATATAGTTGTTTTGAGTTTAAATAAAGCTTATAATTGAAAAGCCAAAGATATGGTTAATCTTTTAAAGTATAAAATTTTCACAAACAGCTTTTTTCATACCTCTAAAAATCAAAAATTTATCATAAATTGCATAATCAAAAAAATTTGCAAGAAATTGCCCATCGCCACCTGTGAAATATAACTTTTTATCATATGCACTATCTTTTATAAGTAAATATATACTTTTAAAAACTCCATAACTTAAAGCATCAATAGTTCTTTGGGGAAAGGCATCAAAGTTTATTTGAGTGTTAAGTTCGTGTTTTAAGCGAGAAGAAATACTAGCAAAAGATTTTTTGTAGCTTTCAATACCAGGCAGGATAAATCCTCCAAGATGGATTGAATTTGAAACAATATCCACAGTTATTGCAGAGCCTGCATCAACTACTACCCCATCTTCTATGGTATAGCAAGCTGCTATTCTATCAACTCCTAAATTCTTATAAATAGTATCAAAATTAAAATATGGAGCAAGGTTAATAAATAAAGGATTTTGCTTTAATCTTTGCTCTAAATTTGGATTAACATTGATGTAAAACACTTTTTGTGTCGGCTCATACTGTAAAAATTGTTCTATGCTCATAGAATGAAATTTTTGCTCATTTAAAAAACTTGCAGTTGTATTACCAATATCACACAAAAGCATAACTTTGAATTCCTTTGGTGAATAAATATTCTTTTGCTTTTGAGCAAATTAGAGATTGATGAAAAATAAAATGATTTTTAAATTTTAAATTTAAAATTTGACTTATATTTTGAAAAATATTTTCAAATTCTAAACCCTCTTTTTTTAAAATCTTACTTTTTGCAAAAGAAAATAAAAATAAACAATATTGTTTTTTTGTATTTTCTCCATAAAAGCAAATTAGTTTTTTCTTTTTGCTAAAAGCATGGATATCCAAAGAATTAATATTTTTTAAAATAATTCCATGTTTAATAAGAATATCGCTTAGTTCTTGATTCATTTTAATTTAATTGTAAAACTTTATTGTGATAGAAAAATTTACCATTAGCCATAAAACTTTTTTTATCAATAGCTTCATTTAATTTATATACGGTAAAATCTTTCAGATTTGTATTTAATTTAATTAAATAGCCAGTTTTTTCAAATATATACAAAGAATCATTATATAATGTGCTTTTGGAAAATAAAGCAAATTGAAATTTTATTTCATCAATTTTTCTAAGATTATAATCATTTTTGATAACTCTTCCATCTTTTGTTAATATAAAAATTTCTTTATCATTAATATTTACTTCTTTAATGTTTTCGTTTAAGTATAAAGTTCTATTTGGTGTTACAACGATGATTTTTTGTGCTGTTGCGGCAACCATTGTATCATTTTTAACATGAAGATAGATGATATTATTAAAAAATTCTTCGCTACTTACTAAAATTTCTTTACTAACTTTTAGTGTACTTTTGTTAAGTATGGCTAATTTTCCATTAAGCATAGGGTATATGATAATGGTATTTAAAAAATAAGGATTAGCATAGCGACTATCTTGAGCATAAGCAGTACCTAAATTTTGTAGCATTCTTATACCAAGATTTTTATTAGCATACACTAAAGTATTACTTGCTAAAATCAAAGCTATATCATCCCCGTCTACATTAGCACTTACTACACTTTCGTTAAATTTATGAGAAAATAATTCTTCACCTTGTAAATTTAAAATTTTAAAATTCCCATCATTATCAGCTATAAGAATTTCTTCTTGACGGATATTTAAAATATTATAGTTTTTATCTATTTTTAAAGCAGTAATATTTCCTTTATTGTCTATGAAAGTATTATTGTTTAACTGAGCAATGTTGTTGTTAAAATTAACTATTTTTCCATTAATATTTTTAGAATTATAAGGAAGTTGTTCTAGTTGTGTTGGTTGATAGTATTCCCTTTTAGTGCCACAAGCACTAAAAAATATTAAAGTAATAATAAATAAATAAAAATGCTTCATTTTATTCCTTGATAGTGTTTTAAGCTTGTGATGATTTGCCATAAAGGAGAATTTATAGGTATTTTATTAAATTCAACATCTGCGTTTTTAAAATCATTTTGTTTTAAAAATTCAAAACCTATTAATAGAGTATTATAATCTTTTAGAAAATCTGATTTTTGATTATTTTGGGCAAGCACTATTTGTTTTAACAAAGGATCTATATTAAGACTCAAGGTTTGATTAAGATCTTGATTATTTTGACCCATAATATATATGGTGTATAAATTTGCATTTTTTTGCTTTAATTCCTCAATTAATTTTTGATCTGAAGGATTTTTTAATAGATTATTAAAAATGATATTACTTTCTTGGATATTTTTTTCTTGTTTTATATTATAAATATAACTTCCACTAAAATAAAGAACTAAAAGAGCAATAAGAGCAATAAAATAATATTTGTATTTTCTTATAAAGCGTTCTGATTTGATAAAATTTTCCATCATTTGCTCTTGAGAGCTTAATTCTTCTTTTACTGCTTTCAAATTTTCTTTTAAAGCCATATTTTTCCTTTATTAATATAAAAAATGTTATTTTGTAATTTTAAAGTCTATAATTGTAACATATAAAAATGAAAAAATAAATTATTTTATGTTATAATTTTCAATCTAAACCAAAGAGTTTTATAAAATTAAAATTAAGGTAAATGATGCAAATTGATGATAAATTATTAACTAAACTTGAAAAGCTAAGTGCTCTAAAAATAGCAGATGAAAAAAGACAAGAACTAGAAGAGCAATTAAGCCAAATTGTTAATTTTGTGGAAAAATTAGATGAATTAAAACTTGATGATATAGAAGCCATGACTAGCACAACAAATGGTGGAACCTTATTGAGAAATGATGAGAGTAAAAAATCTGATGTGATAGATACGATAAGCAAGCATGCTCCAAATTCTCAAGATGGATTTTTTATAGTCCCTAAAATAATTGAATAAAATATTTGGAGTTTAGCGTAGATGGAAAATTTTTCGTGGTTTGATGTTTTTGTTTTAGGTTTGACTGTAATTTTAGGCTTAAAAGGCTTGGTGAGTGGCTTATTTAAAGAAATTTTTGGTTTATTGGGTATAGTTGGTGGGGTTTTACTTGCTTCAAGATATGCTAAAGAGGTAGCAGAGATTATCAATAATAATTTTTATGTAATTGAAAATGAAAATCTTGCTATTTTTGCAGGTTTTTTAGTTTTGTTAATCGTGATATGGATAGCATGTATGGCCTTGGGAAATATATTATCAAAAATGTTTAGCATGAGTGGTCTTGGTTTTATAGATCGTATAGGTGGATTTTTATTTGGAAGCGCTAAAATATTTTTAATTTTTGCAATTTTAGTTGCTTGTATTAATAATATAGAATTTTTAAATTCAAGTTTAGAAAAATATGCAAACAATAGTCATACTTTAAATTTACTTAGAAAAACAGGTGAATTTATAATGAATACTGATTTTACTCAAAATAGTTTAGAAAAAATAGAAGAAAGAATTAAAGATTCTAATATAAGTCTAAATTCGGAGGTAAATAATGCAAATTGAAAATATAGAATATGATGTTTTACTTGAGCGCTTTAAGAAGACACTTAAGGATAATGGCTTAAAATATACCAAACAAAGAGAAGTGCTTTTGAAAACTTTATATAATAGTGATATGCATTATACCCCAGAAAGTTTGTATGTGGAAATCAAGCAAAAAAATCCTGAATTAAATGTAGGTATTGCTACAGTTTATAGAACTTTAAATTTATTAGAAGAATCGGGCATGGCTACTTCTATATCTTTTGGAGCTTCAGGGAAGAAATTTGAACTTGCAAATAAACCTCATCATGATCATTTAATTTGTAAAAGTTGTGGAGAAATAGTTGAATTTGAAAATTCTATTATTGAGCAGCAACAAATGTTAATAGCAAAAGAATATAATTTTAAATTAACAGGGCATTTAATGCAACTTTATGGGTTATGTCCGCAATGTAGTAAAAAATAAAGGTAAAATTAATGTTTGATAATATTTTAGAACAACAAAAAATTCAAAAAGCACAAGAATTAAAAAAGCTAGGAATTAATCCATATCCACATTTTTTGAAAAAAGAAATGAGTATAGTCGAATATAAAAATAAATTTGCATACATTAAAGATACGGAAAATCAGCGTGATGAAAAAGTATATGGAGTGTTAGCAGGAAGATTAAAACTTCTTAGAATAGCTGGTAAATCGGTATTTGCCAATATAGAAGATGAGCAAGATAATATTCAAATTTATTTTAATCAAAATATTTTAGGGGAAGAATACTTTGCTATTTTAAAAAAATATCTTGAAGTAGGGGATATTGTTTTGGTTAAAGGTTTTCCTTTTATGACTAAAACAGGAGAATTTAGTCTTCATGTTGAGCAAATTCAAATAGCTACAAAAGCCATAGTGCCTTTACCGGAAAAATATCATGGGCTTACTGACATTGAGCAAAGATATAGAAAAAGATACCTTGATATGATCATGAATAGTGAAGTAAGAAAAGATTTTATTTTGCGTTCTAAAATTGTTTCTTACATTAGATCTTTTTTTGATAATAAAGGATTTTTAGAGGTTGAAACACCAATGATGCATCCTATTGCAGGAGGAGCAAATGCAAAGCCTTTTGTGACTTATCATAATGCTTTAGGCGTGGAAAGATTTTTAAGAATTGCTCCAGAATTATATCTAAAGCGTTTGATTGTAGGTGGTTTTGAGGCAGTTTATGAGATTAATAGATGTTTTAGAAATGAAGGAATGGATTTAACACATAATCCTGAATTTACCACAATCGAGTTTTATTGGGCTTATCACAATTATCATGATTTAATGGATTTAACAGAAGAGCTTTTTGCTATGCTTTTGGATAAATTAAATTTAGATAAAAAGCTCGAATTTGATGAAAAAATAATTGATTTTTCTAAACCATTTGAAAGAATTACTTATAAAGATGCTTTGAAAAAATATGGCGGTTTAGATGATGAGCTTATTAATAATAAAGAATTAATTTTAGAAAAATTAAAAAAAGATGGTTTTGAAGCCAATGAAAAATTAGAATTAGGTCATTTGCAAGCTGAACTTTTTGATAATTATGTTGAAGATAAGTTGATTAATCCCACTTTTGTAATAGATTTTCCTATTTCTATAAGTCCTTTGTCTAGAAGGAGTGACAAGGATAAGGATATTGCTGAAAGATTTGAATTGTTTATCGCGGGTAGAGAGATTGCTAATGGATTTAATGAGCTTAATGATCCGCTAGATCAATATGAGAGATTCTTAAAGCAAATTGAAGCTAAAAATGCAGGTGATGAGGAAGCATGTGAAATGGATGAAGATTTTGTTAATGCATTGGGCTATGCTATGGCACCAACTGCAGGTCAAGGCATAGGAATAGATAGGCTAGTTATGCTTTTAATTAATAAAAAATCAATTCGTGATGTAGTGCTTTTCCCAGCTATGAGACCACTTAAAAATGAGGTAAAAGGAGAGTAAATGTTGGAAAATTTTGATAAAGAAATTTTTGATTTAACCCAAAAGGAGCTAGCAAGACAATGTGATGGTCTTGAAATGATAGCGAGTGAGAATTTCACTATACCAGAAGTAATGGAAGTAATGGGGAGTATTTTAACAAATAAATATGCAGAAGGCTATCCTGGTAAAAGATATTATGGTGGATGCGAATTTGTTGATGAAATTGAGACAATTGCTATAGAAAGATGTAAAAAACTTTTTAATTGTAATTTTGCCAATGTACAACCTAATTCAGGTTCTCAAGCAAATCAAGGTGTATACATGGCATTGTTAAATCCTGGTGATAGAATTTTGGGTATGGATTTAAGTCACGGAGGACATTTAACTCACGGTTCTAAAGTAAGTTCTTCTGGAAAAGTTTATGAAAGTTTTTTTTATGGGGTAGAGCTTGATGGGAGAATTAATTATGATAAAGTTAGAGAGATAGCAAAAGAAGTTAAGCCAAAACTTATTGTTTGTGGTGCTAGTGCTTATCCTAGAGTGATTGATTTTGCTAAATTTAGAGAAATAGCAGATGAGGTTGGCGCATATTTATTTGCTGATGTTGCGCATATTGCAGGATTGGTTGTAGCAGGTGAGCATCCTAGCCCGTTTCCCTATGCTCATGTTGTAAGCTCTACAACACATAAAACTTTAAGAGGTCCAAGAGGCGGGATTATTATGAGTAACGATGAAGAAATTGCCAAAAAAATCAATTCTGCAATTTTTCCGGGTATTCAAGGTGGTCCATTAATGCATGTAATTGCCGCCAAAGCTGTTGGATTTAAATATAACTTAAGTGATGAGTGGAAAATTTATGCTAAGCAAATCATTAAAAATACTGCTACCTTGGCTCAAGTTCTAATAGATAGAAAATATGATTTAGTTAGCGGTGGTACTGATAATCATTTAATTTTATTAAGCTTTTTAAATAAAGATTTTAGTGGTAAAGATGCAGATTTAGCTTTAGAAAGAGCAGGTATTACAGCAAATAAAAATACGGTTCCAGGGGAAACTAGAAGTCCATTTGTAACGAGTGGTTTAAGACTTGGAACAGCAGCTTTAACAGCAAGAGGTTTTAAAGAGGAGCAAATTGCTATTGTTGCAAATTATATAGCTGATATTTTAGATGATATACAAAATACAAAACTACAAGAAGAGATTAAAGTTAAACTGAAAAATTTGGCAAGTAATTTTATTATTTATGAAAGGGCTTTATTTTGATTACAACTATGGATTTGGCTTTAATTAAAATGGTTACAAGCCATTATTATATTAAGCGTAATGCTATAATTAACAAATATGAGCATAAAGGTAGAATTTTTTTTGATAAATTCGAAAAAGTAAATGCTCCTTTGACAGCTAATGTTATACAAGAACATATGGAAAAAAAGATTATTGTAGCACACTCTTTGATTAATAGTTTTGATAAGGTTGAAAATATTGTATTTGATTACAATGGTTTTAACGCAGAGCGTTTTTGGCATAGAGCACAGCTTGTTTTAAGGGAAGAAGGTTTTATAAATTTTACTGCCTATAAAACAAGAACTAATAATCATTTGCATTTGTATATCCATAAAGGACATACTACTTTTAATGAAGCATGCTCTTTGGGATCAAAATTATCTTTGCTTTTTTCTCAAAAAATGCCTGTAGAGTGGAAAGTTTTTCCTAGTATGGATATACCTAAGGAATTTAATATTTTAACTTTACCTTATGAGGTTTATCAAAAAGAGCGTGGCGCTTCTTGGTCTAAACATATGTAATTTTTGAAAGGATGAAAAATGGAAGAAAACAACAAAAATGAATTTGATGATATTATCTTGCAAAAAAGCAATAAAAGTGAAAAACTTAAAAAAATTTTACTCAGATCGATTATTTTAATTATTGTGTTTTTGGTAGTAATGATAGCAATGAAGTTAATTAATGATCCAGGCGAGGAAAAATCACTACAAATGCCATCAGAGCCGCAAGAGCAAGCTTCTTATGAAAATAATTTTAATTCTTTGCCTATTACAGATAATACTAAAGAAGAGGATGAATTTGAAGCTTTAGCTAGAAAACTGAAAGAAGAAAGTTCATTGGCTGATGCAAATAATACCATAGAGGAAAAACAGGAAATTCCAAGCAATAGTGTATTAGATCAAATTACATCAACAGAACCAAAAGAAGAACCAGCTAAGGTGGAAGAAAAACAAGAAGAGATTAAGCCTGTAGAAAAATCTATAGAAAAACCAATTCAAAAACCTTCTGAAAAATCAAAAACTAATGTTGTTGAAAAGCCAAAAACCCCAGAGCAAAGCAATGCAAATGAATTGTTTGAGAGCATAAAAACACCGCAGACTCAAACACACCTTGCAGCAGGTACTTATATCCAAGTTTTTTCTTTAAATAGTCTTGATCCTAAATCAAAAGAATTAAATATACTTAAAGAAAATGGATATGAATATAAAATTTACAAAACAACAGTAAATGGCAAAGAACTTACAAAAGTTTTAGTTGGGCCTTATAAAGAAAGCGAATTAAAAGCTGAATTGGAAAAGGTGCGTTCTAAAATCGCAAAAGGTGCTTTTACTTTTAGAGTAAAATGAAAATTTTCACAGTTATAGGTGATCCTATTGTGCATTCTAAATCCACAAGAATGCACAATAATGCTTTACAAGTTCTTAAAAAAGACGCAATATATACAAGATACCATTTAAAAAATAAAGCAAAATTAAAAGAAATTGTTCAAAAATTTGATGGAGCAAATATTACTATACCTTTTAAAGAAGAAGCGTATAAAATTGCAGATTTTTGTGATGAAAGTGTTAAGCAAATAGGATCTGCCAATACTTTAATAAACAAAGATGGTAAAATTTATGCTTATAATACAGATTATCTAGGATTTTTAAAAGCAATTGAAAATTTTTTTTCTATTAAAAATGCTTTGATTTTAGGTGCTGGTGGCACCGCTAAAGCTTTAGCTTATGCTTTAAAATCTATAAATATTGAAGTTGCAATAGCAAATCGCTCTAGTGTTAGATTTAAAAATTTAAATAATTATCCATGTTTTTTATATGATCAACTTGATTTAAATACACAATTTGATTTGATAATAAATACGACTAGTGCAGGTTTACATGATGAAAGTTTACCTTGCGAAGAAAGGATTTTAAAAAATATTTTTCAAAAAACTAAGTATGCTTTTGATGTTATTTATAGTAGAGAAACATCTTTTTTAAAGTTGGCACGAGAAAATGGATTAAAAATAAAAGATGGCATGCAAATGCTTTTATGGCAAGGTGTTTTTGCTTTTGAGTTATTTTTAGAGTGTCAAAAAACAGAAGAAATTTATAAAGCCATGGAGATGGCTTTAAAACTTCCTTAGTGACTAAACCAAGATTTGATTTTATCAAACAAGCTTTCTTGTTCTATAAAAGCTTCCTCATTTTCTAAGCCAAAGCTTTTTTCAAGTTGCAATAGTAGATTTTTTTGTTCATCAGTAAGTGTTTTTGGAAATTTTATTTCAATTTGTACAATATGCGAACCAAGTTTTCCATTGTGAATATTTTTAACACCTTCATTAGCTAATTCAAATTTTTGTTTATCTTTTGCACCCACTGGAAGTTTAAGATCAGCCTCTCCTCTTATGGTGGAAATTTTAATTGTCTTTCCAAGAGCAGCTTGGGTAAAAAATACAGGTACTATGGTATATATATCATCATCATGTCTAATAAATTTATTATCATCTTCTACAACGATTTTGATATACAAATCACCTCTTTGAGAAGAATTTGGAAGCTCATTTGCTTTGTTTTGCACTCTAAGACTCATACCATTATCAATACCTTCTGGTATATCAAGTTCTATATGATCTTTTATTTCTTCATAACCATTTCCATGGCATGTTTTACACTTATTTTTTATTATTTTCCCACTGCCCTTACAATGATCACAAGTTTGTACAAAAGTCATAAAACCTTGTCTAACACCAACTTGTCCTTTTCCTCCACAATGAGAACAAATATCTTCTTTTCCATTTTCTGATCCACTACCATTGCATATTTTACAAAATGTTTTATAGGTAAAATCAATTTCTTTTTTGCAGCCAAAAACAGCCTCTTTGAAGCTAATCTTTACCGCTATTTTTAAATCATGTGGATATTTTTTTCCTCTTTCTTTTTTACGCGTTGAGTTTCCAAAACCAAATCCATCTCCAAAAAAACTTGAAAATATATCCCCTAAATCAACATCTCCAAAACCACCAAAACCACCGGCTTGTCCTTTTAATCCTTCTTTGCCGTATCTATCATATATACTTCGCTTTTCATCATTGCTAAGTACTTCATAAGCTTCATTGACAAGTTTAAATTTTTCTTCAGCTTCTTTATCTCCTTGATTTCTATCAGGATGATATTTTAATGCCATTTTTCTATAAGCTTTTTTTATAGTTTCTTTATCTGAAGTTTGAGAAATTTCTAATATTTCATAATAATTAAGTTCCACTTTTTTCCTCTCTTGAAAAATTAATATTATAATTTTAGCAAAAAAATAAATGAATAGTTAAATTATGTGTTATAATATTAAGTTTGTAACATATTTTCACTAATAAGGGGTAGAGATGATTAATGTTTTAATGATCGAAGATGATCCAGATTTTGCAGAGTTTTTAGCAGAATATTTGGCCCAATTTAATATCAAAGTTACTAATTATGAAGATCCGTATTTGGGAATGAGTGCTGGTATAAAAAATTATGATTGTTTAATTCTTGATTTAACTTTACCTGGACTTGATGGTCTTGAAGTTTGTCGCGAAATAAGAGAAAAATATAGTATTCCTATTATTATTTCTTCAGCTAGAAGCGATTTAAGTGATAAAATTGTAGGACTTCAAATAGGTGCGGATGATTATTTGCCAAAGCCTTACGATCCTAAAGAAATGCATGCAAGAATTATGAGTTTAATCCGTCGTTCAAAACGCGTAAATGAAACTCCTGAAAAAATAATCAATTCAGCTTTTAAAATTGATGAAAAAAGACATGAGATTAGTTACAATGAAGAGGTTTTAATTTTAACTCCTGCTGAATATGAAATTTTAAGTTATATGATAAGACAACATGGATTTTCAGTTAGCAGAGAGCAGCTTGTGTATCACTGCAAAAGCTTGAAAGATAAAGATTCTAAAAGTTTAGATGTAATTATTGGTAGGCTTAGAACTAAGATCGGCGATAGTTCGAAGGCACCAAAGCATATTTTTTCAGTTAGAGGGATAGGATATAAATTAATAGGATGAAAGTAACTATTAATCTTAAGATTACCGTTCTTTTCGCAACGGCTTTTTTGTTTGTTTGTGCTTTGTTTGTGCTCTTGGGTAAGGTTCAGGTTGATTCTTATTTAACCAATGAGCAAAATAGACAAAAAGAAATTGTAGAAAAAATTATATATAATTTAGAAAGAAAAGAAGGTTTTTCAATTCATGATTATCTTCTTTCTAAGTCTTTTAAAATAGTTGAAAATGAACGCAGTGCAAAACATATAGTTGCAAAAGGTGAAAAGGTGCTTAAGGTTAATTCTGCTTACGGTAGTTTTTCTTCTATTATTTATCATAATCAAATTTTTTTTTATGTTGAACAAATTAATTTAAAGCAGCTTTATGAGCTAAATGCATCTACGCGTTTAGAGTATTTGTTTTTACTAAGTTTCTTTTTTAGTTTGATTTTGATTATATTTTTATATTTTTCTGTTTTAAGATCTTTAATGCCTTTAAAAATTTTAAAAAAGAAAATTAAAAATATTAGTGCTGGAAAAATAGAACCTTTATCCGAATATTCACAAATTAATGATGAGATTTCAGAAATTTCTTTTGAATTTGACCATGCTATTAATAAAATACAAGAATTAGTAAAATCAAGACAATTTTTTTTAAGAATGATTATGCATGAACTTAAAACACCTATTGGAAAAGGTAGGATAGTTTGTGAGATGCTAGACAATCAAAAACAAAAAGACCGCTTAGTAGCGATTTTTGAAAGACTTGAATTATTGATTGATGAATTTGGTAAAATTGAAAAAGTTTTATCTAGAAATTGCCAACTAAATTTGCAAACTTATCATTTGAGCTTAATTTTAGAGCAGGCTGAAGATTATCTCATGAGAGATGATTTTTATCAAAAAGTTAAGATTTCTTACAAAGAAGATACTATGATTGTTGCTGATTTAGAACTTTTTTCCTTAATGCTTAAAAATTTGATTGATAATGCTATTAAATATTCTGACGATAAAGCTTGTGAGATTATATGTTCAGGGGACTATGTAATTGTTAGAAATAAAGGGGTTCAACTTAAAAAAACTTTTGATTATTATTTGAAACCTTTTGTAAGAGAACAAAATACTCAAGTTGAAGGTATGGGATTAGGGCTTTATATTATCAATAATATTTGCAATCTTCATGGTTATAATTTAACTTATAGTTATGAAGATGGTTATCATATTTTTAAGATTGTTTTTTCAAGGTTAAAATGACTTGAAAGATTTAGAAAAATTTAATGAATTGGTAAATGTATTTTCTGCATTGCCTACTATCGGTAAAAAGTCCGCATTAAGACTTGCTTATCATGTTTGTATAAAAGATCCTTTGCTAGGTTCTAAACTTGCTTATAGTATTGAAGAATCCATTAGAGGGATTAAAAAATGTATACAATGCGGGGCTTTAAGTGAAAATGAATTATGTGAAGTTTGTTCTGATATAGAAAGAAATAATAATATTATTTGTATAGTGCAAGATCCTAAAGATGTATTAATTTTAGAAGATAGTAAAAGCTATGATGGGCTTTATTTTGTACTAGAAAATACCAACGAAGAAAATATTACTAAATTAAGAGTAATGATTGAAAACAAAAATACTAAAGAAATTTTTTTCGCTTTTACTCAAGGCTTAAATTCAGATGCTGTAGTTTTTTTTATAGAGGAAAAATTAAAGGATTTAAATTTGAGTTTTTCCCAAATAGCCCAAGGTATTCCAAGCGGTGTTAGTTTGGAAAATGTCGATTTTATATCTTTACATAAGGCTATTAATCATAGAACTAAACTTGATTAATATATTTTTTAAGTAAAATTATCCATTCATTTTTGCTAATGTCATTTATAATTTCATCGGCAAAATCACAATTTTTAACTCTATTTTTGGTAAAAAGTAAAATTTTATTTTGTGAATTTTGTATTTTATATTCATGTAGTATTTGACTAAAATATAAAATATCGAACTTTATGACTTCATAATCAACCAAAATTAATCTAAAATTTAATTTTAAAGCGTTCTTAAAATCACTTAGGCTATCTACGATTTGATTATTTGAGCAAAATTGATTGGTTATATTTAAAATTAGATTATTTTCAAAACTAGAAGATTTAAAAATCAATACATTGTATAAATTTGCTATTTGATAACTTTCTTCTTTAAAATTTGTACTTAAAAAATTGATAAGATCTTTGACATTGACATCTACAAATGTGTAGTTTAGCGTATTTTTTATTTTCTTCTTTGAAATAATAAAGGAATATTTTTTCTCTACTTTTTGAAAATCATCAAAAATTTCACTACTAATGCCTATATCTAATAAAATACATTGTACTAAAAAATTTTCAATCACATCATCATTTACAATGCATGCGTGGATATTCTTAAAAATAATATTTTTTGTTTTTGTATTTATTTGATATTTTTTTAAAATCGGTTTTAGTGTAATGGAATTTTCTAATCGCATATAGTTAAAACTTTGAATAAGATATTGTAAGTTTTTTTGTAAAAGTTTGTTTTGTATTTTTTGATCTTGCAATTGTTTTTGCGTTAGCTCAAATGATGTTTTTAATTTTTCTTTTAGATCTATTAAAGAGGTTGAACTTGATATTTTTAAAAATTTTTCTATTTCTTGAATAATGATATTATCTTTTTTAAGTTTTTGATTTTTTATGATTAAATAAATACATGTAGCGATAAATATTAAAATACTAATAGAGGTATAAATATAGAATAATTTTTGATCAATTGGATATAAAAAATAATAATTGAAAAAACATAAAATCAAAGTTAAAGAACTAATAAAAAATATCATAAATTTTCCTTAATTATTTTGGCTATTTTTATATTAGAAAGTGATTTTAATTCATTAAAATCGGCTTTACTGATTTTATCAAAACTACCATAATAATCTAAAAATTTTTTAATATAACCTTGAGAGATTCCAAGTTGTATCAACTTAGAGCTTTGTAGGTCCTGTTTTCTTTTTGTTTTTTGGTGAAAACTAATTGCGAAGCGATGTGCCTCATCGCGTAATTTTTGTAAAAATTGCAATTTTTTATCATCGGTAGAAAGTTGAATTTTTCCTTCTTGAGTATAAATTTTATCTTTTGCACTTCCTTTTGCTCTATAAGCTTTAGCATCTATTTTTTCTTTAGATATAGCTAAAATATCCACATTTGCTCCAGAACTTTTAATAATATCATTTGCTAGTTTCAATAAGGCATTCCCACCATCAATCAGCCATAAATCAGGCGGTGGATTTTTATCAAAGGATAAAGCTCTTTTACTAAGGATTTGAAGCATTTGATCATAATCATTTTTATAAGATAAATGATAGTGTCTATAAGAGCTTTTATCAAATTTCCCATCTTTGAAGGTTACTAAAGCACCTACAATTGCATCACCTTGCATATGAGAATTATCAAAAATTTCTATATGATTGGGATAATTTTGCAGATTGAAAAAATCTTTTAATTCTTTTAAAAATAAATAACTTTCATTTTTTAAATGCTTTTGTATGTTTATTTTTGCATTTTCTAGAGCAAGCTCACACAGGGCTTTTTTTTCACCAAGTTTTGGCGATTTAAGGTAAAATTTTTTAGAAAATCTCTCGCTGAGTAGATCTTGCAGTAGCTTCATGTCTTCAAAATCTTTGTGTGTATAAATATGAGTTGATTTTATTGGAGATTCTTGAGTGTAATTTTCTAGAATATATTGTTTATAAATTGCATTTAAGTCAAATTCGTTTTGATTATTAAGAGCTAGTATTTTATGGTTTGAACTAATGATTTTACCATTATTTATTACAAAACGCACCATGGAGAGTATGTTTTCTTCGCAATAAATAGCATAAATATCAAAATCTTCTAATTTTGCAAGGTCTATTTGTATTTTTACACTTAAATCTTCAATTGTTTTAATTTGATCCCTTATAAGAGCTGCTTCTTCGTAGTTTTCACTCTTTGCGTACTCAAGCATTTTATTTTCTAAATTTTTTGTTAAAGATAAGGGATTTAAAAGAGCTTGTGTGGCTTTTTGGATAATTTTTTCATATTCTTGTTTAGAAATTTTTTGCTCGCACGGACCTTTGCAACGCTTAATCTGATAAAAAAGACAAAGTTCTTTGCAAGATTTCTTTTGTCTTAGCTCAAAAGATAAATATAAAGCATTTAAAAGCTCTTTTGCGCCTTTAAAAAATGGACCAAAGTATTTTATTTTATTTTTTTTGATGATTTTTCTTGTAATTTCAAATCTTGGAAAATCTTCATTTAAGTCTATATAAATATAAGGGTAGGTTTTATCATCTCTTAATAATATATTGTATTTTGGGTGTAATTGTTTTATAAAAGAATTTTCTAGTATTAAAGCATCAGCCTCGCTTTTTGTGGTAATAAATTCTAAATGATGTGTTTGGCTAATCATCTTTTGAATTCTTAAACTATTGCTAGGATTTGGGCAAAGATTTGGAGTGAAATTAAAATAACTTCTAACGCGGTTTTTTAAATTCTTGGCTTTACCTACATATAAAAGCTTACCTTGTATATCAAAATACTGATACACGCCAGGTAAATTAGGTAAGGTTTTGAGTTCATTTTCAAGCATTTTTTATAAGCTTTCGTAGTTCTTCAAATTTATTATATAAAATAGGATTTTCAAAATGATTTTTAAAATTTCCATTAGAAAGCTCTAGATGAGTTTTTTTATGTGCGCTAAAAGTATTGTTTTTGGATATAAAGTTTTTGTCGCTAAGTATTTTTATATTTTCCACTTTTGCAAAATTACTCATTGGCTTAGCTAAAATATAGTTTTTTATGAGACTTTTAATCATTTTTTTGGTATTATCGTGATTAAGCTCCATATATGCAATGTGGTGTTTAACTAAAATAATCAAAGTATTATTTTTTATAAAGAGTTTAGTAATCATTTGTTGGTGATTATGGTTAAACAGTTTTAAAAACTCTTTATATTGCAAAAGTGCTTTTAAAGGTCTATAATGTTTATATTTTTCAGAATTAGCAAATATATCAATAACATCACGACTTGTTTTAATATCATTTTTAACTTCCATTTAATTATTGTAACATTTTTTTTATTAATATTTTTAAGTGCATGTGGTTATAAAGCTGCTCCATTTTATGAAATAAAAGATAATAATGGCAGCGTAAAGGAAATAAAAAAATTCCAATCTTTGGAGAGTGAAATATGAGTAGAATACTTTTTTTGCTTTGTTTTAGTATTAGCTTTTTATTAGCAGGTCAAACTCATGAGTTAAATTTGGCTTTTAGTGCTTTAGGTGTAAGTGTTTTAATAATTTTTGTATTGGGGTATTATTTTATAGCAGCGGAAGAAAAATATCATATCAATAAAACTAAACCTGCTTTATTTATAGGAACATTTTCTTTTATTGTCGTTGGTATATATATGGTAGTAAATGATTTAGACACGCAAATACTTGAAGAAAGCGTTAATCATCTTATCTTGGAAATCGCACAAATTGTGTTTTTCTTAATAGCAGCAATGACTTTTATAGAAGCATTAATAGAAAGATCGGTTTTTGAAACTTTAAAATATAAGCTTGTAAGCAAGGGTTATACTTATAGAAAATTATTTTGGCTAACAGGAATTTTGGCTTTTTTTATCTCTCCGATTGCAGATAATCTTACAACGGCTTTGATTTTATCCACTGTGCTTTTAACTATAGATAAACATAATAAAGAATTTTTAATCCCAGGCGCTATAAATATTGTAGTAGCAGCTAATGCTGGCGGAGCTTGGTCGCCATTTGGTGATATTACTACTTTGATGGTTTGGACGGCAAAAAAAGCTACTTTTTTTGAATTTTTTGCTCTTTTTCCTGCTTCTTTTATTGGATGGTTTCTTACGGCTTATTTGCTATCGCGTTATGTGCCTGATGTTGAGCCAAATTTTCATAAAGATAATCTAGAAAAAGTTGAAATTAAGCCAGGTGGTAAAGTATTTATTGTGCTTGGTTTTTTAACTATCGCTTTAGCAGTTTTTATCCATAGTATTTGCGATTTGCCTGCAATGTGGGGTATGATTTTTGGTCTTTCTTTGCTCAGCTTATATATGTATTTTTTCAATAGAAAACAAGGTAAAAAAGATTTAAATATTTTTCATTATATGACGCGTATTGAAATGGATACTTTATTATTTTTCTTTGGAATTTTATCTGCTGTGGGCGCTTTACATTTTGTTGGATGGCTTGCTTATGCTTCCGATCTTTATACAAAATTTGGAGCTACTAGTATTAATATAAGCGTAGGATTTTTATCTGCTATTGTAGATAATGTTCCGGTTATGAGTGCGGTATTAAAAGCTAATCCAAGTATGGATGATACTCAATGGCTTTTAGTAACTCTTACAGCAGGAATTGGAGGATCATTGATAAGCTTTGGCTCAGCAGCTGGTGTGGGGGTAATGGGAAAAATGAAAGGAATTTATACTTTTAATTCTCATTTAAAATATGCATGGACGATTTTAGTTGGATATATAGTATCTATTATAGTTTGGTATGTACAATTTCAATTGTTAAATTTATAAAGGAGTTAGATGAAAAAAGCAGATATTTTGGTTTTGGACTTTGGTTCGCAATATACACAGCTCATTGCAAGAAGATTAAGAGAGCAGGGCGTATATGCAGAAATTTTACCTTTTAATGTAAGTTTAGATGAAATTAAAATTAAAGAGCCTAAGGGTATTATTTTAAGCGGTGGACCGGCTAGTGTATATGCAAATGATGCTTATTTTTGTGATAAAGGTGTTTTTGATTTAAATATACCAGTTTTAGGAATTTGTTATGGTATGCAACTTATGGCACATCATTTTGGTGCAAATGTAGCTCCAGCAGGTCATAAAGAATATGGCAAAGCAACTATAGATATTCAAAATGATAGTGACTTGTTTAAAAATTTACCTAAAAAACAAACGGTATGGATGAGTCATTCTGATAAGGTAGAAAATTTACCACAAGGTTTTGAGGTTTTAGCAACAAGCGAAAATAGTCCTTTTTGTGTATTTGGAGATGAAAAGCGTAAATTTTTTGCTTTACAATTTCACCCTGAAGTTCAACATAGTGAGTTTGGAAAAAGCATCTTAAAAAATTTCGCTAAGTATGCATGTAATTGTGATAGTATATGGAATATGGGATCTTTTGCAAAAACTCAAGCGCAAAAAATTAAAGAAGAAGTGGGTAATGATAAGGTATTATGTGCTGTTAGTGGTGGGGTTGATAGCAGTGTAGTGGCTGCATTACTAGCAAGTGCGATAAAAGATCAAGTGGTAGTAGTATTTGTTGATAATGGTCTTTTAAGAAGCGGTGAAAAAGAGCAAGTTGAATATATGTTTAGACATACTTTAGGTATTGATCTAATTAGTATTGATGCTAGGGAGATTTTCTTAAGTCGCTTAGCGGGTGTTAGGGATCCTGAGCAAAAGAGAAAAATTATAGGAAATACCTTTATAGAGGTTTTTGAAGAAGAAGCTAAAAAACATAAAGATGTAAAATATTTAGCACAAGGAACTTTATATACTGATATTATTGAAAGTTCGGTTGTAGGAGCTAGTAAAACCATAAAATCTCATCATAATGTGGGTGGGTTACCTGAAAAGATGAATTTAAAACTTATTGAACCTCTAAAAGAAATTTTTAAAGATGAGGTAAGAGCTTTAGGAATAGAACTTGGCTTGAGTAAAGATGTAGTTTATCGTCATCCTTTTCCGGGACCAGGGCTTGCTATACGCATTATGGGTGAAGTAAATGAGCCTAGTTTGGAGCTTTTGAGAAAAGCTGATGTGATTTTGATTGAAGAATTAAAAAGCAGTGGTTGGTATGATAAAACATGGCAGGCTTTTTGCGTGCTTTTAAATGTGCAAAGTGTTGGCGTAATGGGAGATAATAGGACTTATGATAATGCAGTTTGTGTGCGTGTGGTGAATGCAAGTGATGGTATGACAGCTACTTTTTCTCATTTACCTTATGAGTTACTAGAAAATATTTCACGCCGTATTATTAATGAAGTAGAAGGAATTAATCGTGTGGTGTATGATATTTCTAGTAAGCCGCCAGCGACTATTGAATGGGAATAGTTATTTAGTGCAAAAATAAACAAAAGCAGGAGGGAGATTTTGCCAAATGATAGGTGAAATTTCTACCTTGCTAAAAGTAGTAAAAAGTTTTTTCTTAAAAGCTCTTCCTTTTGGCGTGGGCAGTATATATGCAAATGTTGCAAAGCAACCATTTTTCTCTAAAACTTCATGAATGGACTTTAATAATAAATCTTGTTCTTTGGAATTTAATAAAGCCCAAGGAATTCCAGAAATAATTAAGTCCGCGTTGTTGATTGCTCTTTTTTCTAACATATCAGGTAGAAATTCCGCTGATCTAATTTCTAAATCTATATTTTTTATATTTTGTTGTAGTTTTTTTGCCATATGTGGATTAATTTCAACTGCAAAAAATCTTGCATCATGATTTTTTTGCTTAAGGATATATTTGGTAAAACTTCCTGTTCCAGGTCCTATTTCAATAATATTTTTTGCATGTTGGACATGAGAGGTTATGAGTTTGCTTAGTTTTTTTGAGCTTGCACAAAATGCTCCTGTTTGCTTTGGATTTTTAAAGTATTGATATAAAAACATAGATTAAATACCTAAGATAGTTATTTTTAATAAATTTTAAAATATTATTGTAAATTTATGAAAACAAAGTTAAAATAAGAATTTAATTTTTCTTTAGATCAAGGATTTGGATATGCATGGAAAAATAATGGTTTATGTGGATGGTACTGGAAGAGGAACAGTAATTAATCTTGCAAAAACATTTTTTGAATTTAATAAACATGCTTGGCACGATAAAAGAAGCATGCCAACGGTTGGTATGTTTGTTGAGTTTAGATCCGATGGAAAGCATATTACAGATTTAAGACCTTCTAAATTTCAAGAATTTGGAGATAATGATTTTATCAAAGAAAGAGATTTTTGGAAAACAGATAGTGATGATGAATTGGAGGATTTAAGACTAACAAGGCGTGATGCTTATGTTCAAGAGCTTTATAGAGAAACCGATTATGATAATCTTGATAAGATTACTCTAAATTTGACTATCCCACAAGCCATTCAAAGGTATTTTTATAATGAAACACTATCAATCAATGCTGTGAAGGATATTAATACAGATGAGGTGCCATATATTATAGATTTTTTTGCTATGAAGCGTTTTTTACATAAGGCTTTGGATACTTTGCTTTTTTCAGATAATACCATTAACCAAGCTGACTTTTCTGCTATGAAAAATATTATAGTACATCTTGAAATGGCTTATAAAGATATGAAAGATAAACAAAAACATATCAACATGGAGCGTTTGTATGATGAGGTCTTTTTGTCTCATCAATGTCATTATCAAGCACTTCTTGCTTCGATCGACAATAGGAAAAATAGAAAATTAGCACTTGATCGCCAAATGAGTACTTTGATTACAGATATTAAATCAAAACAAGCGAGAATAGAAACAGAAAGTGGCAAAAAACGACAAGAATTTGAAGAAATGATACAAAGTAAAAAACAAAGGCTTGTTGAAATAAAAAATGAAGTAGATTATTTTACAAAAAGCATTGAAAAATTAGAGGCAATGAGAAAGTCTTTCTATGAAAAAAATCTTACCATTTTTAATAATAGTTTTAATATGGCTAGAGAGAAACTTTTTGAGAAAATTAAACAAGGTTTAAATATATGTGCTACAAAATTAGATATAGAAATTTGGAAAAAATCTTTAAAATCAACAAGTATAAAAAATTCTTATTTTAAAACTGCAAGCGAAATTTCTTTCTGCACTCTTTCTTTTGCTGAACTTTATTTAAATAGATTAAATAAACATGCACTAAATCCAAATGATCAATTACTGCTTTCTTATGTTAAAAAAGTAAGAAAAGAATGTGAAAAAAGTTTTTTAATAGTTACTTCCAATCCTGATTTATATGTTAATATGAAAATCCAAATTTTTGCAATGAATCCTTATTATGTTGTTAAGCATGCACCTAAAAAAGTAAATTATCAAGGATTGATGAAAAATACTGAATTTGATATAGTTTATGTAGATGAAAAAACTATTTGGGCATCTGTTGCTGATGTTATTTTAGAAGGAAAGTATTTTTTAAAAAAGGACTCTAAAACTAAATTCAAAATTTTATAAAAATCCTTTTAAACCCTATTTTTAAGTTTTCTTAGTTATAATTAGAATGCCTAAATGGTTCGATATGGTATTAAAGAGGATCCAACACATTAATTATAAGCTGTGATGTGTGATTTACCGTGTTCTGTGACTTCGTTTGAGTTTTGAAAAAAGCGAGAAGCTGCAGCCTTTAAAAATCACCTAATGGCATACTTTGACTTTTTGAGGGTCAGACACTTATACTCCGGCCATTTGGGTTTTGATATTTTAAGGAAAATAATGAAAATTTTAATATTAGGAAGCGGTGCTAGGGAATATTCTATCGCTTTGGCTCTTCAAAAAACAAATGATAATTTGGAATTTTATTTTGCACCAGGAAATGGTGCTACCGCTAAAATAGGAACAAATCTTAATATGAAAGATCCTAAGGTTATTACAGCTTATGCAAAGGCATCTGAGATTGATCTTTGCATAGTTGGAAGTGAAAATTTTCTAGCAGAGGGTATAGTAGATCTTTTTAAAGAAAATAATATTGCTATTTTTGGTCCTACTAAAGCTGCTGCTATGCTTGAAGCTTCAAAATCTTATATGAAGAGTTTTTTAAAAAAATATAAAATTAAAACAGCTAAATTTTTAAATACAACAGATTATGAGAAAGCTAAGAAATTTATTATGAGTTTAACTCCTCCTATAGTGGTAAAAGCAGATGGTTTGTGTGCGGGCAAAGGTGTGATTATTGCTCAAAGCCATGAAGAAGCTTTAGAGGCTACTAAAAATATGCTTAGCGGAGAGAGTTTTGGTGAAGCTGGTAAGATTGTTGTTATAGAAGAATATCTCAACGGATTTGAATTAAGTGTATTTGCAGTTTGTGATGGAGATGATTTTATATTGTTACCTGCTGCACAAGATCATAAAAGATTACTGGATAATGATAAGGGACCAAACACAGGAGGAATGGGTGCATATGCTCCAAGTATTTTAGCAAGTGAAAATTTATTAGAGCAAGTAAAAAAAGATATAGTAGTACCAACTCTTAAAGGTATGAAAGAAGAGGGTGCTGAATTTGTTGGAGTATTGTTTATAGGTTTGATGGTTGTAAATAATAAACCTTATGTTTTAGAATACAATGTGCGTTTTGGTGATCCTGAGTGTGAAGTTTTGATGCCTTTGATAGAAAATCCTTTGGATTTATTTTTAGCATGTGTGAATAAAAATCTTGCAAATACTCGTATAAAAATCAAAGATGAATTTGCAGTAGGTGTGGTTTGTGCAAGTAAAAACTATCCTTATAAAGATTCTCCAAAAGCATTAATTGATATAGGAGAAATTCCGCAAAATTCTCATATTTCTTATGCTGGAGTAATTTTAGAAAATAACAAACTATATGCTAGTGGTGGTCGTGTATTAGTTTGTGTAGGAACTGGAAAAAGTATTGAAGAAGCGCAAAAAAACGCTTATATGCTTTGTGATAATGTTCATTTTAAAGGAAAACAACATAGAAAAGATATTGCTTTTCAGGTTCTTAAATGAGTGCAAATCAAGAATTATTTGACAAACTAGAAAAAGAAGAGCTAAAAATAGCAAGTTTTAAAAAAAGATTTTTAGCTTATATTGTTGATAGTTTTGTGATTTTAGCTATTGTGAGTATTATTTTATTTGATAAGATTAGTTCTATGCAAACTTATGATGAAATTCACAATCTTTTAATACGTTTTGCTGGTGGAACTTTAATTTTGCAATTTACATATCATAGTTTATTTACATATTTATATGGCGCAACTTTAGGAAAAATGCTTTTGAAGATTATGGTTATTGATCAAAACTTATTAGATAAACCAAATTTCATTCAAAGTGCTTTAAGAGCAGGTGTGAGGCAAATTAGTGATATGTTGTATGGTTTGGGTTTTGCTTGGGCTTTAAGCAATATCGTTTTAAAAACTTGGCATGATTATGCGGCCAAAACAGTGGTGATAGATCTTGCGTAAAATATTACTTTCTTTGGCTTGCATAGGAAGTTTATATGCTTCTAAAGTAGATATCTATGCTTTGGATGTTGTTAAAAAAAATGATATTATAGAGGCAAAAAATAATGTAGTTGTGGTATCTGATTTTTATTTGATAACTGCAAGCGAGGCTAAATTTAATGAAACAACAAAAGATTTGGAGCTTTTTGGAGATGTTAATATCTTAAGGGGGCAAAAAGAAAGAACTAATTCTACTTATACGAAGATTAACTTAAAAGATAACACTACAGCTTTTAAAAATTTATTTTTTTCAAATAATGATTTGGAGGTTTGGCTACAATGTCATCAAGCTAAAATTGATGACAAATTTGTAATGAGTAAAAAGTCTGTTGTATCTAGTTGTAATGTTGAAAATCCTGATTGGGAAATTCGTTTTGATGAAGGCAAATTAAACAAAGAGAGTAATTTTTTACATCTTTATAATGCAAGATTATATGTAAAAAATGTTCCGGTAATGTATTTACCTTATTTTGGTTTTAGTGTAGATACTAAAAGAAAAAGCGGATTGTTAATTCCCCAAGTAGTTTTAAAACAAAGTGAGGGGCTATATTATAATCAGCCAATTTATTATGTTATTGATGATAATGCGGACATTCAATTTGAACCTCAGATTAGAACAAAAAGAGGTTATGGCTTATACTCAACTTTAAGATTTATTGATACCCCTTATTCTCAAGGTGAAATTAGCGGTGGTATTTTTGGTGAAAAATCAAGTTACAAAAGAGAAGAAAATTTAAAAAATAAAGAACACTATGGTTTAGGGGTTAAATATTCCAATGAATCTTTATTTAAAAGTCTTTTAGGTGAAGAATTTCAAGAGGGTTTATGGGTTGATGCTACTTATTTAAATGATGTTGATTATATGAATTTAAGTTCTAGCGCAAAAACCGAAGCTTCTTTAGTTACTTCTAAAATAAATTATTTTTTATCAGATGATGATAATTATTATGGTGCTTATGCAAAGTATTATATAGACACTTCTAAAATTAGCAATAAAGATACTTTACAAGAATATCCATCTTTTCAATATCATAGATATTTAAATGGATTTTTTGATAATTATATACAATATAGCTTGGATGCTTCTTTTCATAGGTATTATAGACATACGGGTATTTATGCTAAAACTTTAGATTTTGATTTACCTTTAATTTATCATACGAGTTTTTTTGATGATTTTTTAAATTTTGCTTTCACAGAAAGGATATATGCAAATTTTGTAGATTATTCTAATACAGATGTTAAAAATCAAGAACATTTATTTAGAAATTCTCATAATTTTTCTTTATATACAGATCTTTCAAAGCCATATGAAAATTTTTATCATACTCTATATTTAGGGGTTAATTATTTTCTACCTGGAGCTAAATCAGGTGAAATCACTGAAGATTTTGTAGAGTTAAAAAATGATCCTGAGCAACTTAATTTTTCAATGTATCAGTATTTTTATAATACTTTAGGCAAAAAAAAATTATATCATAACTTGAAGGTTAAATACTTTACTAAAGAAGGTAGCTTTGGTGCTTTTGATAATGTTGTAGAATATTTTTACAATGATTATATAAGTTTAAGAAATGAAGCTGAATATTCTGGAGTTGATAATCGTTTTGATAAGGTTTTTAGTGAAGCTTTGTTTGATTATGGTGAATGGAAGATTAGTTTAAACCATGCTTATAGAATGTATGAGAATGAAAAATATAATTTTATAGGAACTAAAGCCCAATATGATATAAATACTAATTATCAAATTTTTGGCGGATTGTGGTTTGATTTGAACAAAGATCCTGAAAAATGGGAGATAGGTTATACTTATCAAAGAAAATGTTGGAATTATTCTTTGATGTATCGCAAAGATATTTCACCTAAACTTACAAGTGGTGGTATTAGTGCTAAAGATCAAAGTGGTGTATATTTTATGTTTAATTTTTATCCATTAGGCGGAGTATCTTATGATTTTTCTTTAGAGGAAAATGAAAGGTCGATATGATATTTTTTGAAGATGAAAAAGATGCACTTGAGAAATTATATGATATATTACCATTAAACAAACTAAAAGATTATATTATTATTACACCTTCTTTAAAATCGATAGTTTTTGTTGATACACTAGCACAAAAATTAGAAATTCCATATGATTTTTTATTTACAGAACAAATTAAAGCTCCTAATAATGATGAATGTCAAATAGCTATGATTAGTGAAACAAAGGAGTTGGTTTATAATGAGGCTTTAGTTAAAGCTTTTGATATAAGTTTAGATTATATTTATGGTGAAGCCAATAGAACCTACGAAGAAAAAATTTTAAAAAATGTGTATCGTTATAGAAAAGGAAATCTTTTAAAGGATTTAAAAGGGGGAAATATTTTAATATTGCATGAAGGTTGCGAAAGTGGAATTACTGCTTCTTCATGTATTAAAAGTTTGTTAAAAGAAGAAGTAAATAGTATTGTTTATGCTACTGCTTTAATGCCAAGTGATGTATATGAATATATCGGTGTTTTTGTAGATGAGGTTTATTGTGTGCAAAAAATTGATCATTTTGTGAATATTGAGTTTTATTTTAAAAATAAAACGATTTTGCAAGCTCATGAAATTTTAGATATTTTAGAAGAAAGTAAATATTATCTTCCATTAAAGAGATAAATTTATATCTAAACAATCGGTTGTTTAGATATAAATTTATAGGCAAAACAAAAACAGGCTTTTTAAGTTTTAATTTTTAAAATTTAAAAAGCTTATTTGGTTTTTGCCTATGATGAAAATATTAAAGGAAAAATCATGCGACATGAAATAAATATTAATAATCATCTTGAAATATTTGAGACTAATAAGGTTGCAAAACAAGCAGCAGGTGCAGTTTTAATGCAAGAAAAAAATGCTGTAGTTTTGGCAACTGTTGCTAGAGAAGAAAAAATGGTAGAAGAGGATTTTTTACCTCTTACGGTACAATATATAGAAAAAGCTTATGCAGCAGGAAGAATTCCAGGTGGTTATGTAAAAAGAGAAACTAAACCAGGTGATAATGAAACTTTAAGTGCAAGGATTATAGATAGAAGTTTAAGACCTCTTTTCCCAAAAGGCTATGCCTATCCAACTCAAATTGTAGTAATGGTTCTTTCTGCTGATCCTGAAGTAGATCTGCAAGTGATGAGTTTAAATGCCGCAAGCATTGCTTTATATTTAAGTGATATTCCTATAAAAGCGCCAGTTTGTGGTGTAAGAATAGGTCGTATGAATAATGAATTTGTTTTAAATCCAAGCAATAGTGAATTAAAAAATAGCACCCTAGACCTTTATGTGGCAGGTGTTAAAGATGAGCTTTTAATGATAGAAATGAGAGCTTTAGCAAACAAACAAAATGGTCAACATTGTATGAACGAGCTTAATGAGGATGATGTTTTAAAGGCTTTAGAATTTGCAGGTAATGCGATTTTGCGTGGCTCTAATGAATATGAAAGAGTTTTTGCTGCTTATAGAAAAAATTCCAAACTTGAATTTAAAATAGAAACAGATGGTGGCAAAATTGTTGATTTTATTAAAAATTCCTATATCTCAAAGCTTAAAATTGCAATTAACCAAATGGCAAAAAGTGAAAGAGCAAGTGAAATCTCACAAATAGCAAAAGAGATTGAAAATGAAGCTAATGCTATTGAAAATGAATGGAAAATTGAAGATATTGAGAAAGCTTTATATTTGTGCAAAAGAGAGCTTGTTAGAAGTCAAATTCTTAATGAAAATAAAAGGGCAGATGGTAGAGGCTTGAAAGATGTTAGAAAGATAGATATAGAGACAAATATTCTGCCAAATGCACATGGATCGTGTCTTTTTACTAGAGGGCAAACTCAAGCTTTGGTTATAGCTACCTTGGGAAGTGATAATGATGCGCAAATGTCAGATTTACTAACAGAAAAAAATCCTATATGCGAAAAATTTATGGTAAATTATAATTTTCCAGGTTTTTCCGTAGGTGAGGCTACTCCTATAAAAGCTCCAGGTAGAAGAGAGTTAGGGCATGGAAATTTAGCAAAAAGAGCTTTACATCCTAGTATTGATACGGATTATATTCATACTATTCGTTTAGTGTCTGAAATTTTAGAAAGTAATGGTTCTAGTTCTATGGCTACTGTTTGTGGTGGTGCTTTGGCTTTAAGAGCCGCAGGGGTAAAAAGTGAAAAACTAGTGGCAGGTGTGGCAATGGGACTTGTTTTTGAAGATGAAAAATATGCTATTTTAACAGATATTATGGGTCTTGAGGATCATGATGGAGATATGGATTTTAAAGTAGCAGGAAGTTACAAGGGAATCACTGCTTTGCAGATGGATATAAAACTTGGCGGTATAGAGCAACAAGTTTTAAAAGAGGCTTTATATCAAGCAAAAGAAGCTAGGGAGCACATTTTACAATTAATGGAAGAGGCCAATCAAAACATAGTTGTTAATGAAGCAATTTTACCAAAGATTGAAATTTTTAATGTAGATCCAAGTAAAATCCCTGATATTATTGGCCAAGGTGGTAAAACTATAAAAGAGATTATAGAAAAATTTGAAGTTAATATTGACTTAGATAGAGATAAAGGTGAGGTTAAAATAGCAGGAATTAATCATGATTTTATTTCTCAAAGCAAAGAATATATATTAAATTTAGTTCATTCTAAAGGTTCTAATAAAAAGCGCGATAGAAAAGAAGTGCCTAAATTTGATATCGGAGAAGAATTTATAGGAAAAGTTCAAAAAGTTGTAGAATTTGGAGTTTTTGTAGAACTTAGAGATGGCGTAGATGGTTTATTGCATAATTCTAAATTCAAGGAAAAGCTAGAAATTGGTAACGAGGTTAAGGTTAAGGTGGCAGAAATTAAAAATGGAAAAGTGTCGTTGGACTTAGCTTAATTGTTTAAATTTAAGCATATTTAAGAATATGCTTAAATTTTTATTTTAGATCTTGACAAAAAAATATTCTTTTGGCATAATTTCATTTTTTGATTGTCTCGTTAGCTCAG
>NZ_JAKMRU010000016.1:0-38332 GCF_025772235.1 Campylobacter sp. IFREMER_LSEM_CL1085
ATTGATACCTTTTTGGATTGCTTGCAAAGGGGATAGTAATTTTGAAGAAAAAAAGTAAATAGCAAAACATGAAATAAACAATATAATAATAGAAAAAATAATTTGCTTATATGCGTCTTTTAAAACCAACATTTCCAACTCATCTTGCTTTTGAGTTGCACAAGCAATATAGCTTACTTTAGCTTTTGAATTATCTATATTAGCGCAAATTCCAAATCTTTCTTCTTGTGTATCAACGCTTATATATTCAAATGTTTTATAATCTCCAAATTGCTGATGATATTTTTTTATCTCTTCTATACTTGGATGTTGAGTTAAGATTAGTGATTTATTATTTGATGCAAAAGGAATAGAGCTTGTTGTATCAAAAACAAAAACATTTCCTGGAAGTTTTTCAAAGGTCTTTTGCAAAGATGTTAGCAGTAAATCAACACCTAAAACACCTATCAACTTACCATTTTTCTTAATCGGGGTAGAATAAGTAAAACTAGGTAATTTTGTAACAGAATCTTCATAAACATCGCTTATAAACACTCCATCATTTGCAATAGCCCCTTTATACCAGTCTCTAGAAGTAGCATCGTAACTTGGATCATCATAAGAAGAAACTCCACCACCTCTTTTTCTAAAATTAACTCCTTTTTTATCAGAAACAGTATCGCTTACAAGCATAGTTCCATCGGGAAAACCAACATAGACAGCTAAAGTATTTGATCCATCTTTAAAAATTTTTAAATCATCTCCTAGTATTTGCTCCATAGAATCAAAATTTAAAACTTGATTTTTTCCCAAAGAATCAATGTATTTTTTTATGGCAAGTAAAATATCTATATAGCCATCAACATATCCTTCTACCTGAGTTTCTGTGATCAATAAATAATCTTCATTCGCTTGTTTACTGTTTGAAATTAAATTATTTCTACTAGAAACAAATGCCATTATAGTGATTATTGATAAAGCTAAAAAGACAATAACACCAACAACAATGGACAATTTATTTTTCACACTCATTTGTGTATTTACATTCATATATCTCCTTTTTTGTATTTAAATTGAAGTATTTTAGTAAATATATTTTATCAAAAAAATAATAAATTTTAATAAAAATTATATATTATGACAAAATATTTGTTTATTATTTAAAATAATACTCTGCTGGTTTAGTGAAGAAAAATTAGGTATATAAGCATAACCGCTGATAGGATTTATAACTATGCATATATGCTGATCTTGTTTATTAGATAATCTTATAATGCAGTTATTATTAAAAGATGAGAGTTTATCATAAGGACGCATAGCATTTTTCAAAGGTGTATATAAGCGACCATAATCATCAAAAATTAAACGCGTACTTCCCTTGCAAGCACCTTCAAACAAAACTTTTGAAATACCATATGTTTTTTCTATATTATATTTTAAATTCGCCTTAGAATCATTTTGATTTATTACTCCGCTTTGTCCTGAGTTCATCAATAAGTTTGGATTAATTAAATCAACAGCTATTTCTCTGTCTTTATTAATCATGTTTTTACCTATATTTGCATTACCATCACCATTTTTATCTAAAAAAATAGTATAAGTTTGTTCATTATTTGTAGCTGACTTTGAGCGTATGAAATATAATTGCCATTTGGCTTTAAACCACTCTCGTTTAGCAATATTAAATTCTTTTACTCTAAAATCATTTTGTATTAATGCTAAATGTCTTGTGTATTTAATATCATTTAAAATTTGTTCAGCCCCTAAACGCAAATAGTCAGGTTTGTAATAAAAATACCCCATAGAAAACAATAAAGATAATATAATACAAACAAAAACTAATTCTATTAAAGTAAAAGCTTGTTTCATTTTATATAATAATAAATTTTATGCCTACCTAAACTAACATATATCTTACTGGCTTTTTTACTAGAATGAAGTTCTAATTTACCTTTGGAAATACCATAAAATTTAAGTCTTAAAGCTAACTCTTTATCTTTAGTGAAAATATGTGTAAAATTTCGTTGTTTTAACTTTAAAGACAATTCTTTAGCAATATGATAATCATAAGCAAAATGTTTTTTTGGATCTTTTAATAAATAATAAAAACTTTGATTAAAAATAATACCAAGATAAAAAAATAGTAAAAAAACTAAAGAGCATTCTATAAAAATTTTATGTTTTAGGCGCAATTGTGGCATTCTTGAGCGATAAGAAGACATTAAATAACGAACTAATAATGGAGTACAAACTACACAAAAAGGTAAAAAGTCTTCTAAAAAAAGTCTTTGTCTTATAGAAAAAATCAAACAAAAAACGAAAGTAGTTGCACTAATAAACCATAAAAGAGGTTTATCATCTTGTAAAAGAATTTTATAAATAACATAAAAAAAATAAAGAAAAATTAAAGGTGAAAAGCAAGCTGCAAAAATACCTAAAGTATCTAAAAAATATCCTTTAGGTTTTCCACTTGCATCAAAACCATAAATACTCATTGCAATAGCAAATAAAATCAAAGAGCATGCAATAAGTAATTTATCTTTTTTATATATAGCAAAAAAGAAAAAAGATAAATATAAAATTACAAAATTTCCATCTACAAAAAGAACTAAAAAAAACAAGATATAAAATAAAAAAAATTTTTTATATTCAAACAGCACCAAAATCAAAAGCGTAAAAAATATTACTATGCTAGATTCATTGATAAGCAAAGCGCTGGCTACACTACCAGGAAGCAATATAAAAAGCACAACAGAAATAAAAGCATCAAAAGAAGTTTTGGTGTATCTTAAAGCCAAAATATACAACAAAATACAACTTAAAGAATGCAACAAAACAAACGGAAGTCTTAATCCAAAATCATTTTGTCCAAGAAGAGCAGTACCAAATCTAGCAATCATAGCAATTAAGCTATGATCGTAAAAATAAATTTGTGCTTCATTGTAGCTGATAGATAAAGTGCTTACACCATATAATAAAGCACAAAAATCAAAAAATAAAACGGCTAATAAATACCTTTTCATTTTTGATTAGTCAAGTTTTACAGGCCCATTACTTGCGTGAGATTGTAAAAATCTTAAAATTCTATCTTTTTCCGCATCAGTGATTTTAGCAAAACCTTGCATAGCAGATAAATATGCATCCCATTCTTCCATTAAATGTTCTTTTGGTTTATGTGCTGCGTGACAACTTGTGCAAGTATCATAATAAGTTAATTCTATCTCATCCCAAGCAAGAATTTCTTGATCGGTCAAATCTTTACTTTTAACTAAAAATTCCATTTCATTACTTGCATTTTTAGCATTTAAAGTAAGTAAAAGATAAATTCCATCTTTGGTATAAGCAAGGCTTTTTGGATTTGACTCCACAACCTCACCTTTGACTTTAATTAAAGAGTATTCACCTTCTTCTTTTATAAGCTCCACTTTAGAGCCTTCATAAATTTGTCCTACTACTTTTTTACTAGCACTATCTAAAAGATCTACTTTTTCATTAAAAATAAACATATCTTTAGCAAACAAAGCACTAGCTAAAAAAGTTAATGTCAATATAATTTTCTTCATTTTAAGCTCCTATGATTTCTGGTGGTGTAGTTGAATTATAAGGTTTTATAACTTCTTTTAGCTTTTTAATACCCACTAAGCAAGTATTTACACTAGTTGCTTGAGCCATAGTTGAAGTTGGTCTTGAGCTTGTTAAAACATTTACATGACCTGCATTACATCTTGGCTTGCTATCGCTTACATCTTCAGGGTCATACCAAGCACCTTCTTGGATACTAACAACTCCTTCCATGATATTATCTGTTACAAAAGCACCTGCTAAAAGTGATCCACGATCGTTATATACTTCTACAACTTCTCCGTGGGTAATACCAAGTTTTTTGGCATCATTTGTATTAATCATCACAGGTTCTCTACCTTGAATTTTATACAAATCTCTCACCCAAGTATTATCAAGTTGAGAATGCACTCTATATCTTGGATGTGGACTTACTAAATGGAAAGGAAATTTTTTAACTAATTTTTCATTACCCAGCCACTCTGCAGGCTCAAACCATGTTGGATGTGCTTTAAAATCATCTAAATTGTATTTTTCAAATTTTGGAGAATAAATTTGGATTTTTCCACTTTCTGTTGCAAGTTTATTTGCCACAGGATCGGCTCTAAATTCAGAGTGTCTTACAAAATTATAAGCTTCTTTTGGTGGTTCAAAATGGATAAAACCTTGTTTCCAAAAGTCAGCAAATTCCATATAATAAGGACAATCACTTCTTCCATAAAAACCTTCAAGCCATTGTTGTTTTGTTTTATTACCTGTAAATTTTTTATGCTCTCTCTCGCCAATTCTTTTTGCTAATTCTTCGAAAATATCATAGTCATTTCTACTTTCAAAATAAGGCTCAATTACTTTTTTCATAGCATAAACATAATCTTGAGAATAAGAGCCACCAAAGCTAATATCATCTCTTTCTAAAGTTGTAGTTGAAGGTAATACAATATCTGCCATTTTTGCCATAGGAGTCCACCAAGGCTCATGTACAATTAATGTATCAAGTGTTCTTAAAGCTTTGATAAGTTCATTTGTATTTGGATGATGGCCCAATACAGAAGCGCCCACTACATACATGAGTTTAATTTTAGGATAAGTGATTTCTTTACCTTTAAATTTAACTGTTTTACCTGGATTTAAAATAGCTTCTGAAACTCTACTTGCAGGAATATTAGTATCAAGATTATTTTTACCTTGTGGTAAACCTACTGGTAATCTTACACCTGAAAATGCTTGACCACCACCTGAATAATGCATAGAAAAACCAAATCCACCACCAGGTAAGCCTACTTGACCTATCATTGAAGCTAAAATCATTAAAGTCCAATCAGCTTGCTCACCATGGTGTGCTCTTTGCATAGCCCAGTTACCTGCTAAAAAGGTTCTATTTTTTACAAAAGTATCTGCTAATGCGGTAATAACTTTTTCTTCAACGCCGGTAATATTTGCAGCCCAAGCTGGAGTTTTATCAATACCATCAGTTTTTCCAAGCAAATAAGGTAAGAATTTGTCAAAACCATCAGTGTATTTTTCAATGAATTTTTTATCATATTTTCCACTTTTATATAAATAATTCATCATACCAAGCATTAAAGCAACATCAGTATTTGGACGAATCTTAATCCACTGGGCATTTAAAATTTCTGCTGTTTGAGTATATTGAGGATCGATAGTTATAAATTTAATTTTTGATTTGCTGTATTTTTTATAATAATCATCATTACCACGATTTGCAACTTTAAAATCAATTTGATTACATTTATAAAGATCAGCTCCCCATAAAACATAAACCTGAGTGTTTTCCAAAATAACTTCATGAGAAGTTTGTAAAGAATAAACTTCCAAATCTCCTACTATGCTAGCATTTACTTTACCAGCAGCACCATTACTATACTCACCATCAGTGCCAATATGGCCACCTAAAGCGGTATTAAAAAATCTTCCTGCTACTGAGTTGCAATTGTGCAATAAACCTACATGTCCCCATGCACCATAACTTGCATTAAATAAATTTTCAATAGGGGTTTCTTTTAATTTTTCCAATACAAGCTCTAAAGCTTTCTCCCAACTTACTCTTACAAAAGGTTCTTTACCTCTTAATTTAGGTCTTTTTTTACCTTCTAAAAAGCTTTTTCTAACACAAGGATACTTTACCCTAGTGTCTGAATAAGTTCTATCGATAATAGCATCAGTTATTACTGAAGGATGTTTATCAGATTTTTGTGGAGTAACTTTTACTATTTTTCCTTCTGAATTTACTTCAGCCCAAAAAGCACCAAAGTGAGTTGCATGAGGAATTTTTTTAGTATCGTAAAATTTTGTTTGTGCTGCCATTAAAGGATTAACGGAAGCAACTGCTGAAGTTGCAGCAAGACCTTTTAAGAATTTTCTTCTTGTTAAACTCATGTTTGTCCTTCCTTTTAGTTTAGTATTTAATTATATTGTATTATTTATAGCTAATAATAAACTAAATTTTAATACTCCAGAAAAAATCAATCCATTCCTTAGCTTCTTTAATATAAAATTCAGGGATTAATAATGCTGAAGTTTTGTAAAAAACACTTGCTACTTTAAGCTCTAAATGAGGAAACTTTTGACTTAAGACTCTCTTAATTTCTATCATAGTTTCACCACTATCTATGATATCATCTACCAAAAGAACTTTTTTATATGAACTAAGATCAGGAATATTAAAAATTTTAATCGTATCTAATTTTTGAGTATCTTCATAATGGATAGAATTTAAAGAAAATAAATTTCTATTACCCATACCTTCTGCTAAAAAATGGCCCAAAGTCATACCACCTCTTGCTATAGCAAGTAAAACATCGGGATTAAATTCCTCTTTTATTTTGCGCGTAAAAGGGATAATTTCTTTTTGAAATTCTTCATAAACATAATAATACATAATCACTTCCTATAAAAATTGTAATAAAAATACCAATAATGAAATTGCACTTAAAATGATAATTCCGAGATTAATTTTATCAAATTCTTTTTGCATAATACGCATAAATAAATACGCAATAAAACCAAAAGCAAAACCTGTTGTAATAGAATAAGTCAGCGGCATCATAATAATAATAAAAAACGCACTCACAGCTATTGCTTTATCTTTAAAATTAATATTTGCAACTTCCATAAACATTAAAACTCCAACAAGAACCAATACAGGATAAATAGAATTTGCAGGAATAGCTTTAAATACCGGTAGTAAAAATAAAGTGAAAACAAAACATATAGCAGTAACTAAAGCTGCAAGACCTGTTCTACCGCCTGCTTCAACTCCTGCTGAACTCTCCACAAATGCCGTTACAGTAGAGGTACCAACAACTGCTCCCATAGCTGAACTAACAGCATCTACTCCTAAAGTTTTTCCTAGTTTTTTATCACCTTGTTTTGGATCATCAAATATTTTTCCTCTTGAGCCTACGCCTGTGATTGTCCCTACGCTATCAAAAAGCTGAGTAACAAAAAAAGTAAGCACTATAGGAATCATACTAAGTTCTAAAGCTCCTTTAATATCAAGCTTACCAAATATTGCACTTAAGCCATTATCTCCGTTTATAACTGGCATCGACAAAAGTTGTTCTGGAAACCTAGCTCCATCAATACCAAAAATCCAAGCACACAAAGCACTTACAAAAACAGCTAAGATAAAAGCAGCTTTAATCCTCCAAGCCCAAAAAACAAAAACTAAAAACAAACCAAATAATCCAAAAAGTACTTTAGTGCTTGAAAAATCTCCCAAGCCTACTAAAGTTGCTTCGCTTTTGGTGATAATTCCCATTTGCACAAGTCCCATAAAAGCTATAAAAGTTCCAATACCCGCTGATATAGCTTTTCTTAGATCATTTGGTATGCTTTTTATAACCCAAATTCTAAAATTAGTAAAAGATAATAAAGTAAAAACAATACCTGATAAAAAAACAGCCCCCAAAGCACTTTGCCAAGGAATTTGATAAGTATTACACACGCTAAAAGTAAAATACGCATTTAATCCCATGCCTACACTCATAGCCACAGGAGTATTAGAGAAAAAAGCACTTAAAGTAGTAGCTATAATAGTTACCAAAGCGGTTGCTACGATTAAAGCTTCTAGTGGCATACCTGAATTGCTCATTATATTAGCATTAACTGGTATAATATAAATCATTGCTAAAAAGGTAGCAATACCTGCATAAATTTCAGTTTTTACATCGCTATTATGCTCTTTAAGTTTAAAAAAATCCATTTTAATCCTTAATAAATTTTTAGTTCATTATATAAACTATCTCGCTCTATTGCTATATAACCTGAACTTTGAATCATCTCTATGAAGGTTTTTAAACTTAAGCCATTTGAACTTTTTGCTCCACCTGCACTTTGTATGCTTTCTTTTTCTATGGTACCATCTAAATCATTTGCGCCAAAATCTTGAGCCACCATAGCTAAATTTATACCCATAGTTGCCCAATAAGCTTTGATATTTTTAATATTATCAAGCACTATTCTTGCTATAGCTAAAGTTTTTAAAATTTCCACCGAGCCAAGTGGCTTTTTACCTGTAATAAAACTATTATCTTGTTGCCAAACTAAAGGAATAAAAGCATTAAACCCACTTGTTTGATCTTGGAGATTTCTTAATCTTATCATGTGATTAATTCTATTTTCTCTACTTTCTATATGCCCAAATAACATAGTAGCATTACTTTGTTTGCCTTTTTCATGCCAAAGTTTGTGAATTTTTAGCCAATTTTCACTACTTACCTTACCATGACAAATTCTTTTTCTAACTTCTTCATCAAAAATTTCAGCTCCACCACCTGGCATAGAATCAACACCATACTCAAGCATTTTTTCTATCACTTCTTCATAACTCATATCAAAAGCTCTACTTAAAAAATCAACCTCAGCAGCAGTTAGAGCTTTAATGTGTAAAAATGGATATTTTTCTTTAATCATTTTAAAAATTTCTAAATACCACTGCCATGATGTATTTTTATTGTGCGCTGAAACAATATGAATTTCTTTCGTATCTCTTAAAACTGTCTCATCAACTATTTTCATTATCTCTTCATGTGTCATAGTGTAAGGATTAGGATTTTTCCTATGTGCTGAAAAAGCACAAAATTTACAAGTATCTGCACATATATTTGTAGGATTAATATGTCGATTGATATTAAAATAAACCTTTTTGCCATGCAAATTAGTACGAATTTTTTGTGCATATTTAGCTAGAGTAAAAAGCTCTAAATCCCAAAGTTTATTAGCCTCTTCTTCGTTTAATCTTTCTTGATTTTCTAATTTTTCTATAATTGTTTGCATATTCTTACCATATTTTTAATTTTAAACTACAATTATAATTTTAACTTACTTAAAATTTAATACAAAGTATTTTTTGGTATGATTTTAATAAAAATTTAAAGCAAGGAATAATTTTCAAAAATGGATATGCAAAAAATTCAAAAATTAAAAAATTCTTTAAAAGACTATGAAGCATATTGTTCTAGACTTTTTTTAAAGCAAGGTTCTTTTAGCTTTTACCATTCTAAAGAGATTGATCGTTTTATAGAAGATATTTATGAGCTTGTTTTAAATGATTTTTTTGATGATTTTTTTCCACATAATGACAAAATTCCTTTTTGTATTATCGCCATTAAACAATATGCTAAAATGAATTTAAGCATAAAAGAAAATATTGATTTATTGCTTATTTATAAAGATATAAAAGCTTATAATATTAAGCCTTTAATGAAAGCATTTATTACTTTTTTAAACGATATTGGTTTAAGCATTAACTATCAAATTTGTGAAATAAATGGACTTTATAATATAGCTAAAAATGAGCTTAAACAAAATATTTTACAATATCGCTATATTAGTGGTTCTAAGATTTTATTTAAACAAATCAAAGAAAAAATTTCCCAAGCTCAAGATGAGTTAAAAGAAGAATTTGCTCTAAAAATCTTGCAAGAATTTAACCCTTATTATCAACCTTTAATCAAGCAAGAATTTGATATTAATAAAAATTTTGGCGGTTTAGATGAGCAACTTAATATAGAAAATTTAAATATTTTATTTAAAGATTCTCCCAAAAATTATATGCTTAATTTTATCAATGAAAAAGAATTTAGCGAATTTAAGCTTGCGAGTGATTTTTTATTTTCACTTAAATGTGCAATGAATCTTTTAGAAGGTAAAAACACAAATTTATTTTTAATACAAAATTCACAAGAACTTGCTAACTTAATGCATAAAAAAGAAAAGAAAAATTTAGATCTTAAATCCATACTCATTCAAAAAGCAATGCAAAGTATGCAAATTTGTGGAATTTATACACATTTTTTAGCAAGATGCATCCAGGAAAAACATTATAAAGAAAATAAACTTTATGAAATACAAGATAACTTTTTTACTCATTCAGATGAAAATGAAAATTTAAATTTAATACTCAATCGACTTTTAAAACTAGAAGATGAGGATTTTATTTTTGATATTAAACTAATTTTTGCATTAAAAAGAGCAAAAAATAATGATGAAAATTTGGAGTTATTTAAAGGTATATTAGAAAAAAAACATTCTTTTAGTATTTTAAAACTACTAAACAATGCAAACATTTTAAAAGATTTTTGCAAACCATTAATTCAAAGTAAATTTTTACTCGAAGAAGAAGGTGTTTATAGCGCATTAGATAGAGCATTACTTTGCTTAAAATACTTTGAAGAAAAAGATTGCAAATTTGATAAAAAAACACTTCTAATAATAAAGCTTACCATACTTTTAAGTGCTATTCATGAAGAAAATGAAATTTCTTTAGCTAATATTTACAGAGCTTATGTTGGAAAATTCCAAGTTGATAATGAATTTTTAGATTTTGGCTTAAGATTATTTAAAAATTTCAATGCTTTTAAAGATATTATAGAAAAAGAAGATATTTATAATTCTACTATTGTATTAAATTTTATTTCCAAATTAAATGATACTCATACCCTAAAAACCTTACATCTTTTATCTTTTTGCAATGCTAAAGCTTTGGGTATAGAAAATCATTTTTATTATAAAAGTTTAGAAAGATTGTTTCAAAATGCACTAGAAGGTTTTGAGGATGAAAATTTAATTGATGAGAGTCAAAGAAGGGTAAAAAAAGAACAAACTCTAAAAAGAAGCAAGGCTTTTTTAGATCTTGATGAGCAAACTCAAAACAATATCACTCATATTAAATCTAATCTCTTTTTTATAAAAAATAGCTTTGAAAAAATTATTAAAATAACACAGATTGCGCAAAAAGAAAATTTTACTTTTTGGCTTGACAATCAAGATAATTTTACTCTAGAGCTTATAATGAATAGAAAAAATAATCTTGAAAATATACTCAACACTTTAAGTTCTTTAAATTTAGTCTTTATGAGTTTTTTTGAATTATTTGATGAAAAAGTTTATCTGAAATTTGAATATTCAGATATAGTAAGTGATAATCAAAAACAAAGTTTAGAAAATTTACTTAATTCTAAATTGCATTTAAAAGTACAAAAAAAGGCAAAAAAACCAAACATTAAAAAAGATGAATTAAAATTAGACATGAATTATTCCAAAAGCTATGCCAAAATAACCTTAAACACAAAAGATCAAAAAGGTTTAATGGCTTATGTAATGGATGTACTTGCAAGATATGATATTATCTTAAGTGCAGCAAAAATTCAAACCATAAAAGAAAGAACGCGAAATGTTTTGATTTTGCATAAAAATGAAAGCTTGCAAGATCATAAAGATCAAATTCTTAAATCACTAATAAGCGAGTAAAAGATGTGTGGAATAGTAGGTTATATAGGAACTAAAGAAAAGAAAAAAATCATATTAGAAGGTTTAAAAGAGCTTGAATACAGAGGCTACGATAGCGCCGGTATAGCAGTAATGAAAGATGGAGAATTAGACTTTTTTAAAGCAGTTGGAAAATTAGAAAATTTAGCTAATAAAACTGCTAATTTTAATAGTGATGGATTTGGGCTTGCTATAGGCCATACGCGTTGGGCAACTCATGGAAAACCAACCGAAATAAATGCGCATCCACATTTAGGACAATACTCTTGTGTAATACATAATGGAATCATAGAAAATTACCAAGAATTAAAAACAAAACTCACACAAGAAGGTATTAATTTTCTAAGTCAAACTGACACTGAAGTTATTGTACATTTATTTGAATATCATGCGAGTAATTTAGAACCATTTGAAGCTTTTAAAAAGACCATAGCTGAACTAAAAGGTGCTTTTGCAATCTTGCTTGTGAGTAAAAAAAATCCTAATACAATTTATTTTGCTAAAAATGCTGTGCCACTCATCATCGGAAAAAATGGCGATGAAAATGAATATTATTTTGCATCAAGTGATGCACCTTTAGTTTCTTTAGTGGATAAAGTAGCTTATCTTGAAGATGGAGATTATGGATATGTTAATTTAAATGAATGCAAAATTTGTCATGATCAAGCTTGTATACAACCTACTTTTGTGGCTTTAAGTCAAGATAAAAGTTATGCTCAAAAAGATGGTTATAGGTTTTTCATGGAAAAAGAAATTTATGAGCAAAGTAGAGTTTTAGGCGAAGTTTTAATGGGACGATTACAAGGTGAGCAGATTGTTTTTGAAGATATAAATGAAACTCTTTTACAAAACATAGATGAAATCACACTTTGTGCTTGTGGTACAAGCTATCATGCAGCATTAAGTGGGGCTTATTTACTTGAAAGACTTGCAAAAATTAAAACTAAAGTTGAAGTAGCAAGTGAATTTAGATACAGAGAAGCCATTATAGGTAAAAATACTCTTTTTATAGTAATCTCTCAAAGCGGCGAAACAGCTGATACACTAGAAGCTTTAAAAATAGCAAAAACACAAGGAGTTAAAACTTTAGCAATATGCAATGTGGATAATTCTAACATCGTGCGTTTGGCTGATATATCTTTACTTACTAGAGCGGGTATTGAAAAAGGCGTAGCTTCAACTAAAGCATTTGCCACTCAAGTAGCAACTTTATGGATGCTTGCAATCTATCTTGCACAAAAAGCAAATTTAGATATGAGTAAAGAAATCAAAGCTCTAAGAAGTTTACCAAGTATAGTTAAAGTTGAACAAAACTTGCATGAAAAAGTACATAGAATTTCAAAAAGATACCTACATGGCCATGGCTTTTTCTTTATAGGAAGAGATGTGTTTTATCCATTAGCACTAGAAGGAGCTTTAAAACTTAAAGAAATTTCATACTTACATGCAGAAGGCTATCCAGCAGGAGAGATGAAACATGGGCCTATTGCTCTAGCAGATAGTGAGCTTTTTACCGTTGCATTAATGCCGCAAAATTGTCTTTATGAAAAAACAAAATCAAATGTAGAAGAATTAGCTGCAAGGGATTCTACTTTACTTGCTATCTCTCCACTTGATTTTGATTTAAGTGATGATTTTATAAAAACTTCAAAACAAGAGCACTATATGTGCGAATTTTTCGAAATGATGGTAATCTTACAGCTTCTAGCTTTAGAAGTTTCTATAAGACTTGGCAATGATGTGGATATGCCAAGAAATCTAGCAAAAAGTGTTACAGTAGAATAGTATTTGTGTAGTTTTGAAAAAAACTACACCTTTCTTCAAAAATTTTATAAATACTTCTTAAATTATAAGCAAACTTTAGGGTTTATTTAGTTTAAATATCACAACTTATTTTATTACAAGGAAAGGCCATGGAATACAGAATCGAACACGATACTATGGGAGAGATAAAAGTTCCTAATGATAAATATTGGGGAGCACAAACTGAAAGAAGTTTTGAAAATTTTAAAATTGGTTGTGAGAAAATGCCAAAAGTTTTAATTTATGCTTTTGCAAATCTTAAAAAATCTTTGGCTTTGGTAAATAATAAACTTGGTAAATTAGATGATGCTAAAAAAAATGCTATCGTGCAAGCTTGCGATGAAATTGTAGCAGGAAAATTTGACGATAATTTCCCACTAGCAATATGGCAAACAGGTTCAGGCACTCAAAGCAATATGAATATGAATGAAGTTATAGCAAACCGTGCAACTGAAATTATGGGTGGAGATTTTAGAAAAGAAAAGCTTGTTCATCCAAATGATCATGTAAATATGAGTCAAAGTTCAAATGATACTTTTCCAACTGCTATGAGTATAGTTTCGGTAGAGCAAGTAGAGAAAAAACTTATCCCTGCTTTAGATGAGCTTATTGCAACTTTTGAAAAAAAAGTAAAAGAATTTGAAGGAATTATTAAAATAGGAAGAACTCACCTTCAAGATGCTACACCACTTACCCTAGCTCAAGAATTTAGCGGATATCTTTCTATGTTACTTCACTCAAAAGAGCAAATCATCGCTTCTTTACCTACATTAAGAGAACTTGCAATAGGTGGGACAGCTGTTGGTACAGGATTGAATGCGCATCCAGAACTTAGTGAAAAAGTAAGCGAAGAATTAAGCAAGTTAATAGGCACTAAATTTATTTCAAGTCCAAATAAATTCCATGCCCTAACAAGCCATGATGCAATTAATTTTACTCATGGGGCCATGAAAGGCTTAGCTGCAAATTTAATGAAAATAGCAAATGATATTAGATGGCTAGCAAGTGGCCCTAGATGTGGTCTTGGAGAGTTAAACATACCTGAAAACGAACCAGGAAGTTCTATCATGCCAGGCAAGGTTAATCCTACTCAATGCGAAGCTTTAACTATGGTTGCAGTGCAAGTTATGGGAAATGATGCAGCTATTGGCTTTGCAGCAAGCCAAGGAAATTTCGAGCTTAATGTTTTCAAGCCTGTGATTATTTATAACTTCTTGCAAAGCCTTGATTTATTAGCTGATGCTATGCATTCATTTAATATCCATTGTGCTGTTGGTATAGAGCCAAATAAAGAAAAAATTGATTTTAACTTGCATAATTCTTTAATGCTAGTAACTGCACTAAATCCACACATTGGCTATGAAAATGCAGCTAAAGTAGCAAAAAATGCTCATAAAAAAGGTATTTCTTTAAAAGAAAGTGCTATGGAACTTAGCTTAGTAAGCGAAGAAGACTTTGCTAAATTTGTAGATCCTACAAAAATGATAGGAGTAAAAAAATAATCAAAAGACTAGGAATAACCCTAGTCTTTTTAAGGATTTAGATGATTTATGAAAATGATTTTTTATTTATAGAAAAAGAAGATTCTCAAATTCCTTGGGTAAAAATTTTTACTAAAGAAAATTACAGAGAATTAAGTGATTGTCCATCCTTTTTACAAAATATGCTTTTTCAGTATGTTTTAGCTTGCGAATTAAGCCTTAGAGAATACTACAACCCAGAAAAAATCAACATAGCTTCCTTTGCAAACTATGTGCCAAGAGTGCATTTTCATGTTATGGCGCGCTTTAAAGAAGATGGGTTTTTTCCTGAATGCATGTGGGGAAAACAACAAAGAGAAATTAAGGATTTAAAATTGCCTGATTTTGAAGGATTTGTATCAATTTTACTTAAAAAAATAAATAATATTCATGTTTAAAAATTTATTAATTCTAGTTATCAAGTCCTATTACATTATCTACTTAGGATTATTTTAGTACAAAAATCATATAAGTTTAAAATATGAGAAAATCAAACTATAAGCTTGATAATAATTCATCTTTATTTTTATAAAAGGTCAAATAACTTTTTTTAAAACTCATGTTTTTATTAAAAACAGCAAATAAATTATTTAATATAATAAACTAAAATTTGAAAAAAGAAAGGTTTAAACTATGAAGCAATTGTTATTTTTACTTACACTTTGCTCACTTGCATTTTCCACGCAATGTGAGGTTAAAATAAAGCAAATTCAAAAAGAAATAGCTTATGCTAAAAATTACAATCATCAAGAAAAAGCTTTAAGTTTAGAATTAGCCTTAAAAGAAGTTCAAGCAGATTGTGCAAAAGATCCTCTTTTTTATGATAAAAAATTAGAGGCTAAAAAACTTAAAGAACAAGAGATAGAAAAAATCGAACAAGAGTTAAAAGAATTAAAAAAACAAAAAGATTATATGAGTAAAACAGAGTATAAAAACAAAAAACAAGCTTTAAAAGACAAAAAAGACAAAATCAAAAAAGAGATTGAAGAATATATCAACAAACTCTAATTTAATTCCAAATTTGCCACCATTTTTTATTTTGCTGCTTTAATTTTTGCATTAAAATATTTTGATTTTTTAATGCAAACTCATTTTCTCCATCAAGCTTTGATAATTCTTTGGTATATTCTAAAACTTGTTTACTCAATCATTTTATTAAAAAGTTCTATAGCCTTTTGATAATCTTCCAAATTCTCAAAGTCGCTTCTTAAACAAGAGCTAGATCAATATAAGTTTACAATTTTTTTAAGGCTTTTATTTGCTTATCTAAAAGTATATAAACTCTAGCTCTGTTAAAATATACTAAATAATATATATTATCTAGTACATGGTTTTATTGAAAGCCAAAAGTACTTCTTGAAATTTCAAACAATTAAATCCACAAAATGCTCTATTATGATAAGCTTCCAAAAACAATACGCTCGCTTAAAACTTCATCACATTTTTCAAATTCTGAATTTTCAAAATATTCTTTAGCTAAATCTGATAACTCAGTAATTAAATTATCTAAATCTTAACCCTAGTTTTGATTTTCTTTATTTAAACTTTTCAAAAATTCTTCTATATTATATTTTGTTCTATAAGTTTCACTCATTAAGTGAATCAAAATATCTCCTAAATCAAGCACAGTCCATTCTTCACTACTTTCTATATTTAAAAACTCCTCACCCTTGCTTTTAAGATTAGTTTTTAAATCATCAATCAAAGAAAGCGCGTGTCTTTCCCCCATAGTAGTAGCAATCACTACAAATTTAACAAAATAATCCTTATCTTGCATATCAAAGCTTTCTATTAAATCTGCCTTTTTATCATCTAAAATCTGCACTATATTATTAATTCTTTCTTGCATTGTTTTCCTTTTGTTAAATATTTTTAAATTTAGAATAATAAAGCTTAACTTCTTCTTTGATTTGCTCACAAACTTGCGTTGTTTGTAAAGTTTGTCTTATAAAAGATGAAGAGATATTTACTTTAGTATCTAAAGTTTTAAAATGTTTTGGTATAAAAATATCATCTCTTTTAGCTATAACAAATTCTACCAAATTTTGCAATCTTTCAAATTCATGCCATTTTTCAAGACTTTGCAAATGATCAGCTCCTAAAATAAGATAAAATTTTGAAATTTCATATTGCTTATATAAAAATTCAACACTTTCTATACTAGGCACAGGTCTTTGCTTTTTTATTTCAAAATCACAAATTTCAACTTTTATTAAGCTTCCCCAAATTTCCTTGCACCATTTTAAGCGTCTTTGTTCATCTGCAGTAAATTCTTGTTTAAAAAGACTAATAAAAGTAGGCATAATAATGAGCTTATCAAGCTCTAAATTTTCTAATGCATTTAAGACTATAGCATTATGACCTAAATGAGGCGGATCAAAACTACCGCCAAAAAGTGCGATTTTCATTAAAATTTAACCTTTTTTTAGTAGAATTTTATCTACTTAATCATAAAAAGGAAATGAAAATGGCTGTAAAAGTTGCAATAAATGGCTTTGGACGCATTGGAAGATGTGTTGCAAGAATTATCATGAAACGCGATGATATAGAACTTGTAGCGATTAATGATACTACTGATATTGAACTCACAAAATATCTTTTTAAATACGACACCGTTCATGGGGTATATGATGGTAGTGTTGAAAATGAAAATGATGATTTAATAATTGATAATAAAAAAATAAAAGTTTTAAAAAGTAGAAATGTAGCAGATTTGGACTTTGCAAAATATGGCGCACAAATTGTTTTAGAGTGTACCGGTGCACACTTAACTATGGAAAAATGTCAAGGATTTTTAGATCATGGGGTGCAAAAAGTCATCATGAGTGCACCTGCAAAAGATAAAACTCCAACCTATGTTTTAGGAGTAAATGCACATGAATACAAAGGCGAAAATATCATCTCAAATGCAAGTTGTACCACCAACTGCCTAGGACCAATTTGTAGAGTTTTGCAAGATAATTTTGGCATAGAAAAAGGTTTAATGACTACTATACATGCTTACACCAATGGTCAAAGTATTATTGATGCAAAAGCAAGAGATAAAAGAAGATCACGCGCTGCTGCACAAAATATCATCCCTACTTCTACCGGTGCAGCAAAAGCTATGAAGCTTGTTATGCCTGAACTTGATGGAAAATTACATGGTCAAAGCATGCGTGTGCCTGTAGCTGATGTATCAACTGTAGATTTAACTGCAACTTTAAAGAAAAAAGTAAGTAAAGAAGAAATCAATGAAGCCTTTAGAAAAGCAGCTGCTAGTAATTTAAAAGGCATATTATTGGTAGATGATGAAGAAAGAGTTTCAAGTGATTTTATAACTTGTTCTTATGGTGCAATTGTAGCAAGTGATTTAACTCAAGTAATTTGTGATGATTTTGTTAAAGTGGTTGCTTGGTATGATAATGAATGGGGTTATTCTTCTCGTTTAGTAGATATGGCAGTATTTATAGCAAAGGCTTAAGATGAGTAGTATTTTATCGATTAAAGATATTGATCTTGCAAAGAAAAAAGTATTTATAAGATGTGATTTTAATGTTCCTCAAGATGAGTTTTTAAATATCACCGACGATCGTCGTATTCGCTCGGCCATCCCTACTATAAGGTATTGTTTAGATAATGGCTGTGCGGTTATTTTAGCTTCACATTTAGGGCGTCCAAAAGAAATAGCTTCAAAATACTCTTTAGAACCAGTTGCAAAAAGACTTGCACGCTTAATGGCTAAAGAAGTCATCATGGCTAAAGATGTTATAGGTGAAGATGCAAAGAAAAAAGCTAGCGAATTAAAATCAAGTGAAATTTTGCTTTTAGAAAATTTACGCTTTGAAAAGGGTGAAACTAAGAATGATGAAAATTTAGCCAAAGAACTTGCTTCTATGGCTGATGTTTATATTAATGATGCTTTTGGGGTTTGTCATAGAGCCCATGCTAGCGTTGAAGCTATTACAAAATACTTTGATAATACAAACAAGGGTGCGGGATTTTTACTCCAAAAAGAAATTGAGTTTGCAAGCAATCTTATCAAACACCCTGCGCGTCCTTTTGTGGCCGTAGTAGGTGGTTCTAAAGTAAGTGGGAAATTACAAGCTTTGACCAACTTACTTCCAAAAGTAGATAAATTAATCATAGGCGGAGGTATGGCCTTTACTTTCTTAAAAGCTCAAGGTTATGATATAGGAAATTCTCTTTTAGAAGAAGATTTAATTGAAGAAGCAAATAAAATCTTACTCAAAGGTAAAAATCTAGGTGTAAAAATTTACCTTCCTGTGGATGTTACAGCAGCACAAACTTGCTCCCAAGAAGCAGTGATGAAATACACCCCTGTGCAAGAAATTCCTGCAGGTTGGATGGGGCTTGATATAGGTCCTGCTAGCGTAAGATTATTTAAAGAGGCACTTTCTGATGCTCAAACTATATGGTGGAATGGACCTATGGGGGTTTTTGAAATCGATAAATTTTCAAAAGGTAGCATTAAAATGAGCCATTATATTAGCGAATCTCATGCAACAACTGTAATAGGTGGTGGTGATACTGCTGATGTTGTAGCAAGAGCAGGTGATGCTGATGAGATGACTTTCATTTCAACTGGCGGTGGAGCATCATTAGAACTTATAGAAGGAAAAGAACTTCCTGGTGTAAAACCTTTGACTATAAAGGATAATGAATGATTTTTGCAGCAAATTTAAAGTGCAATCACACAAGATCAAGCTTTGAACTTTATGCTCAAGAATTAAATCAAAATTTAAACAAAGAAGATGAAATTTTCATTTTCCCACCTAGCATAGCTTTTTTAAAAGACAATTTTTCATTTCAGCAAGGCACGCAAAATTTCTACCCTTGCGAAAATGGAGCCTATACCGGAGAAATAGGTAAAATTCACTTAGAAGAATTTAATATCAAAAGTGTTTTAATAGGCCACTCTGAAAGAAGAGCTTTAAATGAAAATGAAAGCTTTTTAAGGGCTAAATTTGATTTTGCAAAAAATCTTGATTTTAATATCATTTATTGTATAGGCGAAAGTTTAGAAACCAAAAATACTAATAAAAGCTTGGATTTTTTAAAAAAACAAATTGAAAATATTGATTTATCTTATAAAAAACTTATCATAGCATATGAGCCTATTTATTCTATAGGCACAGGAGTTAGTGCTAATCTTGATGATATTAATACCATACTTAATTTTTTAAGAGAATTTACTAACGCTAAGCTTTTATATGGCGGAAGTGTTAATCAAAACAATATTAAAGAAATTTGTGCTTTAAAAAATTGTGATGGAGTATTAATAGGTTCAGCCGCATTAAATGCAAATGATTTTTTAAATATAATACAAATAGCCAAAGGTTAAAAAATGTCTTTAAGCAATGAAGAATTAAAAAGCATATTAGAGCATAAAATTGCTCTATTAGAAAACTCGCACAAAGAAGAGAAAAATATCTCATTAGAAGCCGTAAATTCTATCATTAAAATTTTAGGTTTGCCAAATGATTTTAGCCCTTTAGCACATAGATATTTTCAACTTCACACCCCACCTAGTCTCATATGGCTTCATTTAAGTGAATGCACAGGGTGTAGTGAGAGTTTGCTTAGAACTTCATTGCCTGACTTTTTAGATCTGATTTTTGATTTCATTTCTTTAGAATATCATGAAACCTTTATGAGTGCAAGCGGACACCAAGCAGAATCGCATTTAGAGGAAGTTTTAGAAAAAAAAGATTTTCTTTTGGCCGTTGAAGGCGGGGTTTGTGCTATAGATCCTTTTTATCTAACTATAGGAGCACATGGTGAAAATGGATATGAAATTTTACAAAAATGTGCCAAAAATGCTAAAACAATCTTTGCTATGGGAACTTGCTCAAGCTATGGAGGAATTCAAGCTGCACATCCAAACCCTACCAAAAGCATAGGAATTTCTAAAGTCTTGGAAAAAAAAGTAATCAATATACCAGGTTGTCCTCCAAGTGATGTAAATATCATCGCAGCGCTTTGCTTTTATATATTATTTGAGCAAGACATGGCTTTAGATGAACAAAATAGACCTTTGGCTTTTTATGGTAAATGTTTGCATGATTTATGTGAAAGAAAAGCTAAATTTGAAGCGGGCAATTTTGCTCAAAGTTTTAACGATGAAAATATAAAACAAGGTTATTGTCTTTTTAAAGTAGGTTGTAAAGGACCTTATGCTTATAATAATTGCCCTAAGGTTAAATTTAACTCCAAAACCTCTTGGCCAGTAGCTGCAGGACATGGCTGTATTGCCTGTAGTGAAGAGAATTTTTGGGATGATTTTGGTTTTTATGAAAAACCTATGAGCAATGAATTTGCTTATAATAATTTTTCTATTATATTGGATAATAAAATAGTCCATAATAGCTCTAATAATGAGCTTAATTCAGATAATATTTTGTTAGATTTAGAAAGCGATATTAGTGGAATTTTTTATCAAAATGACACAAAGATTAATTTTTTAGACTTTAGTTTTGAAGCTAATCCTAAAGTTTTTTTAAATAATTTCGCAAAAACCAAAATGGCTATGACTTTAGTGCAAAATTACCAAGAGCAATTTAAAACATATTATGATTTTATACAAGAAAATTATGATGATGAAAACAAAATTAGTAATAATATCTTAGATTTATTTTATTTTATTTATCCATTTATTAGTGGAAAAAAATTAAACCATTTAGATGAGTTTTTAGATCTTGCTTTGGCTTATAAGTTCAAACATCCTAGCAAATTTGATTTTAAAACTACCATTAATGAACAAGCAAAGCTTGATGTTTCTAAGTCAATGCGTATGCCTTTGATTTATATTTTAGGTGGTTTAGATAAAGAAGCTATTGCTTTTGGATTGATTTTTTCTTTAAAAGAAAATTTAAAACAGGCTTTAAAAGCATGTAAAAATATACATAACAAAAAACAAATTTTAATACACTCAAATAATGAAAAAATACTAAAATTATTTTGGGATTTAACGAGTGTTTAAAGACTTAATGATAAAATATTTATCTCCCTAGTATTTGAAATTTGCAAAGCTTAAAAACTTTGCAAATTTATTTAAGATTTAGTTATTTTGACGATATAACTTTATCTTGATTTGAAAGGAACATTATGCAAATTTCTAGCTACAACTCTCAAAATTTTTCTATGGATATAAAAACAAAAAATGGCAATCATCTTTCTTTTTCTATGTACGATAAAAAAGAAGCAAAATTAGATAAAGATGGAAATTCAGCATCTTTGAGTTTAAGAAATCAATTTGGTTTTTCGTTTTCATATAGTGGCACAAAACTTTCACAAGAAGAAATTGAAGAAATTAAAGAAGCAGTAGCCAAAGTACAGCCTCAAATTGATGAATTTATGAAAAACTCAAGAGTAGGAACCTTAAAGCCAAAAGAGCTTATCACCACTGCGATGAAAATTGGCGATGCTCTGCCTATACCAAAAAATGAAGAGCACAAAAAAGCAACCTTGCATGAGTTATTTAATATTATGGATAAAAGTTTAAATAAAGAAATGACAAAAACTGATCTTGAAGATATTAAAAAACAGATTTTCCAAGATAGTGCTAAATTATTAGAAGAAATTTGGAAGCAATATAACAATCAAGAAAAGAAAAAAGAAGAAGAAAATAATAAAGAATTTGGATTTTACGCTTAAGAAGGAAAATAAATGCAAGTAAAAGATATTTTAAAAAGCATGCTAGAACTCCAGCAAAAATTAAATGATGATACTAATGGTATAGGATGGGAAAATGGCTATACCAAAGAAGGTAAATTAATTAGCTTTAGAAGATGCATTTATATGGAGTGTGCTGAACTTATTGATTCTTTTGCTTGGAAGCATTGGAAAAGTATACACACTCCTGCAAACTGGGATAATGTATGTATTGAAATAGTAGATATATGGCATTTTATCTTGAGTTTAATTTTAGAAGAATACAAAGAAAAACAAATTAATGATAAAAATTTCATAGCAGAAGAAGTTTCTTCTGTAAGTTTTTTTGATGATTTTTGCAAAGAAACTTCTAATCCAAATGAAGCAGATATTTATGGAATTTTAAATGATATTGAGCTTATTATCCATAAATGCAGTGGATTTGATTATGATTTAGGTGAGCTTTTAAGTGTCTATTTTATTCTAGCTAGAAAATGTGGCTTAAATTTCTTTAAACTTTACAAAACATATATTGGAAAAAATATTTTAAATCAATTCAGACAAGAAAATGGCTATAAAGAAGGCACATATAAAAAAACATGGAATGGTGTAGAAGATAATGAAGTTTTAAATCAAATTTTAAAAGAAACCTTAGATTATAAAGAAATTTACAAAAAACTTCAAAATTATTACGATGAATTAAAATGAATATTTTATATCTAAGCTTGCAAAATTTTTTTAGTAAACCTTTTTTAAAATTTTCTTTTTTGCCTTTTTTTGTTAGTTTGATTATTTTAGCCTTGCTTGTATTCTACACCTATGATATCTTTTTTTCTTATATTGAAGATGTCATTAGCGGAACTTTCATGGCTTGGTTTTTTAGCTTTTCCATAGTACAATTTTCACTTACATTTTTGAGTGCCATAGGTGGATTTTTCATAGTAGTTTTTGCCTCAGTATTTTTATCCATGCTAATTATTTCTTTTTTAACGCCTTATATAGTAAAAAAAATAAATCAAAAATACTACAACTATTTCATACAAAAAGAAGTAAATTCTTTAGAAGTTTTACTCAAAACATTTAAATTTATATTGACTTTTTGCGTATTATTTATAATCGCTACTTTTTTACTAATCATACCTTTTATAAGTATTGTGATTTATTATGGAGTTTTTTATTATTTATTTCATAAACTTTTACTCTTAGATGTATTAAGCAATGTCTTGGATAAAAATTCTTTTAATAATTTTTATAAGAACTCTTCACCTTTGAACTTTAAAATAAGTACTTTAATATTTTTTATTTTATCAAGCATTCCTTTACTTGGACTATTTTTACAAGTATTTTATGTAATTTTTTTAACTCATTTAAGTTACCAAAAGATCTTAAATTTAGAAGCTAAAAATAATGGATGAGAGAATTAAAAAATTCATTCATTCTCAAAAACTCTTAACCTTGAGCGTGCAAGATAATGATGAAATATATTGCGCAAGTTGCTATTATACTTTTGATGATAAAAATCTTGCATTGATTTTTGCTAGCGAAGAACATACTAGACACATTCGGCTTTCTTATAAAAATCCAAAAGTAGGAGTTAATATAGCACTAGATACAAATATTATCAATCTTATTAAAGGAGTGCAAATTAAAGCTATTTTTAGAAAAGCTACCGCAGAACAAGAAAAAATATATTATGAAAAATTTCCCTTTGCAAAACTTGCAAAAGCTTGTATTTTTGCTCTAAATATACAATGGGCAAAATATACCGATAATAAAATTCTACTTTCTAAAAAATTAGAATTTTTTATTTAAAAATATCCTAAAAATATAATATTTTTTAATAAAAATTAATTTTTTTATAATTTTTTAAATATTTTTTTAATAAAATCATACAAACCATCATAATCATAAAGTCAAATATTGACTTTATCAAGGAGAAAAAATGCTCTCTTCTATTAAGAAATACCTACTAGGTAATTTTTCCAACAAAATAGCTTTCTTAGTTTGTATTTTTGTTGTAGTTTTGCTATGTATTTTAGGTTTTTTTAATTATGTTAAATCTAAATCCAATAGCCATACACTGTTAGTTCAGTTTCAACAAAAGGTTGCTTTTGATGTGAGTAAAAGATTTGATTTATACGCAAGCGATAGACGCAATGTGATCAATTCTTTAACAAAATACATCAAAGAAAATAAAAATAATCTAAATTCAACACAATATACTAGTTTATTAAATTCTATAGGAAATTCTTTGGGTTTTGATTTAACTTATGTGGGTTTTGAAGATGGAACTATATTTAGATCAAATGGCAATAATCAAACTCCAGAAAGTGGTTATGATCCTAGATCTAGAGGATGGTATAAAGAAGCCAAGAAAAAAAGAGAGTTAATTGTCACAGATCCTTACATATCATCTAGCATGCAAAAACCAACCATTTCTTATGCTAGTCCTATTATAGACAATGGAAAAGTTATAGGTGTAGTTGCTGCTGATTATGATTTGAAAAAATTCTCAGAAGAAGTTTTGGCTATAGGTAAAACACCTTATTCACATGCTGCTGTTTTAGCTGATGATGGAACTTATCTTTTTCATACCGATTCTTCCAAAATCTTAACCTCAACTAATATTAGTAAAGATATTATTTCAAATTATTTTAAAACAACTGAAGGTGCAAACAAAAGTCTTTCTAGGGATATTTTCAAAATTCAAACTAAAGAAGAAGGGATCAAAGCTTTAATTTGTAATGGTAGTATCAATCCAAAATATACTATTTGCTCTATAGCTGATTATGATTTTTACAGCGATACAGCTAAACAAACATTGATGGAACAAATTATTATTTCCTTAGTTGCTATTTTTATTACTTTGATTTTTATTAGAATAATCATTTCTTATAATCTTAAGCCAATTGCTATTATATCTTCAGGCTTGCATAATTTCTTTAACTATTTAAATCATAAAGACATTCATTCACACCCTATTAAACTAAAAACTCAAGATGAATTTGGAAAAATGGCTGATGAGATTAATGAAAATATTAATATTATCAAAGAGGCTTTAAGTAAAGATGCAAAAGCTATTGAAGAATCTGTAAATGTTGCTAGAAAAATAGAAACAGGTGAGCTTAATTTACACATTAGCTCTCATGCTAACAATCCACAAATTCAAGAACTCATAGATGTTTTAAATAAAATGCTTGATACTTTACAACAAAAAATTGGTAATAATTTAAACGAAATTCAAGCGGTATTTGATAGTTATAAACAATTAGATTTTACTGCAGCTATTAATACCCCAAAAGGCGATGTTGAAAAAGCAATCAATGCCCTTGGGAATGAAATCAAAAACATGCTTTCAAAATCACTAAACCAAGGTGAGTTATTAAATCAAAAAGCCGAAGCACTCAAACAAAGTATGCATGAACTTACAAATGATGCCACACATCAAACCTCATCATTACAAGAAAGTGCAAGAGCTTTAGAGCAAATGAATTCAACTATGAGTGAAATTTCTATCAAAGCACAAGATGTAGTTAAACAAAGTAATGATATTAAAAGTGTTACCACTATGATTTCAGATATTGCTGATCAAATTAATCTACTTGCATTAAATGCTGCTATTGAAGCAGCACGTGCAGGAGAACATGGTCGTGGCTTTGCTGTTGTTGCTGATGAAGTTAGAAACTTAGCAGAAAGAACTCAAAAGTCTTTAGGTGAGATTGAAGCTAATACTAATATCTTAGCCCAGTCTATAAATGATATGGGCGAAGCTATAAAGGAAGAAGCTAATGATATTAGCCAAATTAATGAGTCAGTGGCTACTATAGAAAAACTTACACAACAAAATTCTCAAACAGCAATACATACAAATGCTATTGCAAATGAAGTAGATTCTTTAGCACAAGATATATTAAGTGAAACAAAAAAAAGAAAATTTTAAAAGATGCCTTTTTGGCATCTAGATTTAAGAAAAAGAAGGTTTAATTTGTTCTAACCAAGCATCAATTCTACTTTCGGTTAAATCCTCATGGTTATCATTATCTAATGCAAGCCCTACAAATTTATCTCCTTCTACCGCATCACTTGATTCAAAAGTATAACCACCTGTAGAAACTGAACCTACTAAATTTGCACCTGCTGCTTTTAAAGCCTGAGCAAGTTTTCCCATAGCACTACAATATGTATCTGAGTAGCTTTCACTATCTCCCATACCAAAAACTGCAACGGTTTTTCCACTAAGATTTAAAGCTGAAAAATCAAAACTGTCCCAATCATCTTGAAAATCTCCACTTCCCCAAGTAGAAGTTCCGCAGATTAATTTATCATAAGAATTGATTTTTTCTGCATTAATATCTGCAATATTTAACACATCTGAAATTTCTAATTTTTGAGCGATCATATTTGCCGCATCTTCGGTATTTCCCATAGAGCTACCATAAATTACTGCTACTGACATTTAACATCTCCTTAAAATTTGATTATTAATAGTATAGGGAACTAATTTTAGCAAAGTTTTGTTATTTTCACATAAATTATGTCTTATTTCTTTATGTTGAGTAAAATTTTTATTTCTTGGATACACAATATAAAATATTTCAAAAACATTTTTTTTGATAATTTGCAAAGCTAAATTTATATCCTTTTTATTATCTTCAAAAAAAGAAGGCATAATAGCCATTTTATCATTGATAATAATGATATTTTCTTGAATATCTACCCTAGCCTTTACATTGCTTTTACAAATTTTATCATACACAAAAGACTCAAAAGCCACCTGTGGATCTAAGATAAAATTTGATGACATAAAAACATTTTGTATTAATCTAGCTAAAGCATATTTTGGCATCTTTGCTTCAAGCTGTAATTTATTTAAATTTCCTTCTTTATATGCTTTGATGATTTTATGAGAATATGGACAAAATTGCTTTACTTTACTAAATTTCAAAACCCTTTCTGTGATCATATTTTGGATTTTTAACTCAAAAATATTTCTTAAACTAGTAGCTTTTTTTGCATAAATATAAGGTATTTTTAGATCATTTTCCACCAAAGAATTATACAAATTTAAAAAAATAAAATTAATATTTTCTTGTTCTAAATCTCTAAATATTTTAGGTACTAAATCCTCTTTGTTATTAAAACCAAACATGTTATGCCTTCTTTGTACATTCATAAGTTTGATCAAGACCAAAAACCTTACAATATTCACAATATACACAACTCACACTGCGTTTAGCACAAACCAAAGGTATATTGCGTTTTTTTGCCTCTGTTTTAATTTTTTTCATAGTGTTGTGATTTAAAAAACTAGTAAGCATAACTATGCATTCAGTATTTTGTGGAATGGGTTTTCTATTTACCCTATTTTCATTTCTAGCATCCCAATGCTCTATACTTTTTGCGCCTAAATTTGTCAAAACTGCCTTAATTGGAGTAATTTCATCTGCACCTATAACCAAAACTGACATTGAGCTTTCCTTTTATAAAAATGATAATTGTTATTATAATTTATAAAAGATAAATTTTAACTGATACTCAATATCAATTTTTAAAATTATGTATTATAGGTTTGATCAAAAATATCTGCATGTAAAATCTCTTCTAAAATCACTGTAGCATATGAACCTTTTTGCAAGAAAAATTCTAAAGTAAAATGAGCTTTTTCTTCATCATAATGACTTTTACAATCTTGCAAATAAGACCACATAAAGCGTCTTGAACCTTGCATTTTATCTTTAAACTCATATGCAAAAGAAAAAATCTCATCTTCTAATTTTTTAGCTAGACCTTCATTTGTTTCATAAGCTTTAGAGCCTATTAAAAGCCCCATAGAACTAATATCTTTTTGATTAAACCTTTCTACTTCACTTGGCAAATCTTCACATACAAAGCATTTACCAAAAGGATAATGCCCTAAAACTTCACCTTTTAAAAGCTTAAAAAACTGCTTTTGATTTTTTAAACTTTTGATTTCATCTTTATCTAAATCATAAATTTGTTTTATTTCTTTTTCACTAAAATCATTGATAAAATGTGATAATTCCACCCTTTTACTCAAATATCTGTTAAAAAGTTCGCTTTGAAAGGCAGAAATTAAAAATTCTTGCATTTTTTTATTTTTGATTTTTTTACCTTTTAAAATTTCTAGTCCTTGTAAAAAATTATCTTGAAATTTACCAAAACGCTGATATCCAAAATAATTAGCAAAACCTTGTTCTTGGATATTTTTGAAAGCTTGTTCTATTTTTAAAGCATCTACTTTTGAAACTTTTTTTAATCTTATAAAAAATGAATTTCCTTTTAAATGCCCTATTCTAAGTTTATTATCATGATAAAAACTTTCTAAAATTTTCATCTTATCATGTTTAAAATTTTTTAAGTCCTCTTCAAATTTTTTAGGCATAGAAATATATTGAAAAGTTAAGCCTTGTTTATCTTTTAAACCACTATAACCAAAATCTCTCATTTTAACACCGCTTTGCTCACTTAAAATTCTCAAAGCTTCACTGGTGCTTAGATCTTTTTTTTGTATATGTAAAATAAGATGTTCACCTTTACCACTAAATTCATACAAAGGCTTTTCTCTTACTACAAAATCATTACTATTTTTTGAAAAATACACATTTATCGGGCTGTGTTTTAAAGTATATAAGGGCTTAAAAATGATGTTCTCTTCCATAAAATTTATACCTTCCTGTTGTTGTTTTTGCAAAAATATTTAGTTTAATTCTATGTTTTTTAGCCATATTTTGTATAAATACTTTATGTTTTTTATCAAAAGCAAATAAAATTTCATACTCTTCTGCACTATTTAAGCTAAATTTATCTAATTTTTTAAGAAATTTTATACCAAGTTGATTTATAAAGAGCATTCTCGATAGATCCTTATTTAAACCATCTGAAATATCCATACTTACTCTGACTTTTTTTGCTATATCATAAAAAAATTTCTGCCTTAAATTTGGTTTTATAAAACGATGTTTAGAATGCAATTTTCCACCGCGAAATAGTATATTTAAACCTTTTAAACTCTCACCTAATTTCCCACTAAAAGCAAGCAAATCTCCCTTTTTTAAACCTTTTCTAAAAATAGCCCTTTTATTCACTTTAGAAATAATAGTTATACTAATATTAATTTTCCTATCTGCTATAGTATCTCCGCCTATAATTTGCACCCCAAATTCTTTTGCGCTATCTAGCAAGCCTTTTTGCAAAGATTTAACTTGTTTCATTTCTAAACATTTTGGTAAAGAAAGCCCTAAAAGAGCGTATTTTGGTGTAGCATTCATAGCAATTGCATCAGAAATATTAACGAGCATAGCTTTTGCGCCAATTTGCTCTAAACTCATCCAAGATCGTTTAAAATGCACATCCTCACAAAATAAATCTTTAGAATAACAATATCCATCGATGATTGCTCCATCATCTCCGTTGATAGAATTTGCAAAAGCATTTATAATAAATTTTTCTTTATCCATGTGAATATTTTATACAAAAAGCTTTTAATTTTATATAATAATCAAATTTTTATAAGTTTAAAATGTATATAATCAAAAATAATACCAAGGATAAAAAATGCAAATAACTTTAAGAATTTTTCGTTTTGATAAAGATAGTGATTATTTAGCTTATTATAAACCATATGTTTATGATAGTAAAAATTTTAAAAGTGTTTATGATATTTTAAGTCAGATTAAAAAAGATGATATATATTTTGATTTTGAAGAAAACCCAGAAAGTTGTATTAAAGTTAATCAAGTTACCATTAGACAAAGAAGAGATTTAAGTAATATTATTGAAAGATTTGGGAAAGAACTCATCATAGAACCACTCGATACTAAAAGAGCTATTAAAGACTTGATCATGGATAAGAGTGATTTTTTAGAAAAACTTGAGCTTTTTAAAGGACTTATTGACATACATGATATAGAGCTTTACAAGCAATATGACTTTTTATATTATACAAGCGAAGTAAGAGAATTTCTACCTGAATATCTAGGAGATAGTTTCTTTATATTTGCCTATAAAATGCTACTTAAATATCCAGAAAAAACTCCACAATTTTTAAAATTGATAGCAGATGAAGAAAAAGGAATTTATTATCATACTAAATTCAAAAATTTTATTTCATCTAATGAGCTTGACTATGAATCTTACATCAAAGAATTAAAAGTTATGCTTGTAAAATCAGGTCTTGCAAGAAGTATTTTTTAAGGAATTAAAATGTATAAAATTTACACCAATAGCAATAATGATTTATTTTGTTATTTTGATATTATCAAAAATGTCTTAGATACAGTCAGTGTTGAAAGCACATTATGTGAAAAACCTTTGGGTAAAAATTATTTTATTATTGACTATGATCCTAAAGATATTTTAGATGAATATTCTAGAATGATGGATGAGAATAATATCTTAGCTTGCGAATATAGCTCTTATGAAATTATGAGTAAAATCGATAAGATTAAATACGCTCCAGAGTTTTTTTTAAAATACTTAAAAACAGAACACATTAAATATTTTTTTGATAAATTTAACATAGGTGTATATCAAGGATTTTCCTATGCTAATTGCTCTTTAGAACTTGCTAAGATTCTTAAAGCAAATATAATTGATTTTGAAAGAAAATATAAGAGTTGTGGCTATGGGTTCTTAAGTTTAAATGCGCAATTAGCTTATAAAAGTGCAGCAGCAATCATTTTAGATGCTTATGATAGTGGTTGTGATTTTTTAGTTGTAGAAGATTTTTATTCTTTTTATATGTTTGATAAGTGTTCTAAAGAATTACAAGCAATTTCAAATAGAAATTTTGAAGATTTTTATATTTTAAGTTTCGCAGAGCTTGCAAATTTAGCTCTAGGTATAGTACCATACACTTTAAAAAAACACAAATTAAAAGTGAGTTTAGTCAATGAAAATCGCTCTTGAATGCAAGGATTTAATTTTAGAAAAAACTTTAGAAATTGCTTTAAAAGATTTTTTAGTTTTAAAAAAAGATTGTGATTTTTTAGTCTGTGATGAAAAAATCAACACACAAAAGCCACAATTTATCATCAACAAAAAATCAAATTTCTTAACTCACCCTTTTAACATAGAAGAGTTGCTATGTGCTTTAAATGATTTCAATGCAAGCTTGCAAAATATTGCCTATAAAATAGCAATGCGTGAGAAAAAAATTATGAATCAAAAATGTGAAGCCATTTTAGAACAACTACGCCAAGAAAGTCATGAAAAAATCGATGCAATATTTGATCTTTATAAAACAGAGTTAAAAAATCTTATCAAAGAAGAAAATAATAATGCATAAAACACAAGAATATCAAAGCGTAAGAGATTTTTTAAAAAATTACAAAGAGGATAAAAAAACAAGCTCAAAAAAACAAGCTCAAAAAATTTACACCACTATAGAAAGTGGAATTTATAAGGGTAAAAAAATTTTACTTCCTAGCCTAGATACCACAAGAAGCACTAAAAGCATAGTAAAATCATGTGTTTTTAATGTTTTGCGTTTTTCTTTACAAGATAAGGTTTTTATAGAGGCCTTTGGAGGAAGTGCTTTGATGGCATTAGAAGCAAGAAGCAATGGTTGTTTAAAAAGTTATGCCATAGAAAAAGATAAAAAGGCTTATGAAATAGCTTTAAAAAACGCTTCTGGTGTTGATCAAAATACCCTTTGTTTTAATGATGATACTTTTAAAAAAACTCCTCAAATTATTCAAAATTCTAAAGAAGATATTATTTTATATCTTGATCCTCCATTTGATATTAGAGAAGGTTTTTTTGATATTTATGAAAAAACTTTAAAATTGATAGAAAATATACAAAATTCAAATGTAAAAATCATTATCATAGAACACCACAGCACTTTTAAAACTCCAACTAAAATACAAGATTATGAAAAAACTAAAGAAAAAAAATTTGGCTCAACTACTCTAAGTTTTTACTCCTTTATATAAATTTGGAACTTTTTTTGCTTTAATTTTATGAAAATAGCATAGATTAAAGGAAGAATCGATGAGAATATTACTATTTTGCTTGGTATTAAATCTAAGCATTTTTGCAGCTACTATTAAAGAACTTACTAATGTAGTAGGTGTTAGAGATAACCAACTTATAGGATATGGTTTGGTTGTTGGCTTAAACGGAAGTGGAGATGGTACAAGTAGTGAATTTACTCTACAATCTATTTCAAATATGCTTCAGGGTATGAATGTAAAAGTTAGCCCAGGTGATATAAAATCAAAAAATACAGCAGCAGTAATGGTAACAGCAAAGCTTCCTGCTTTTGCAAGAAGTGGGGATAAGCTTGATGTAAGTGTGGCTTCTTTAGGTGATGCAAAATCTTTACAAGGTGGAACCTTACTTATGACAGCTCTAAAAGGAGTTGATGGAGAGATTTATGCAGTAGCTCAAGGTTCATTAGCTATAGGTGGACTTAGCCCAAGACCGGGTGCAGCAGGAACACACTCAACCTCAGCAAATGTTATTAATGGCGCTGTAGTAGAAAGAGAAATTCCACAAAACTTTAGCCAAAGTGAAGATTTGATTTTAAGCTTAAAAGAAGCAGATTTTAAAACAGCTAATAATATAGAAAGAGTTTTAAATACTATTTTTGACACAGATATAGCAAAAGCTTTAGATTCTAGAACTATAAAATTAACAAAACCTGAAGAATTTTCTCATGTTGAATTTATGGCAAGAGTATTAGAACAAGATATAGCTTATACCCCAGAAAGCAAAGTGATTATTGATGAAAGAACAGGAACTATCGTAGCGGGAGTAAATATAGAAGTTGAACCTATATTAATTACTCATAAAGATATTACTATAAAAATTGATCCAAACAATACCGTAGCTTTAGGACAAAATGAAATCGATATGAAAGATGGTGGTATTTTAGACCCTGTATCTAATACTTTAAAAATCACAAACAATAAAACAACAGTAGCAAACATAGCTAGAATGTTAAATAAACTTGGAGCAGCACCAAATGATATCATAGCTATTATGCAAAATCTAAAAAGAGCTGGTGCAATCAGTGCTGAATTAGAGGTGATATGATGAGAGTTGATAATTATTTAGCGAGCAAAAATTACAGCAGTGAGCTTTATGAAAACATTACCAAGCATAATAATAGCTATAAGGCTGCTAAAAACTATGCAGATAGTGCTTTTAAAAATGATTTAACTCATATACAAGCATTAAATGATGAAGATAAAGCTTTAAAAGAACAAACCGATGCTTTTGAAGCTTTCTTAATTAAAAGTGTTTTGGATATTTCTTTAAAACAAGAAAATTCTTTATTTGGAAAAGATGCAAGTGATGAAATTTATTCATCTATGTATAATGATACTATGAGTAAAGCATTAAGTGGTGGTTTAGGTTTTTCAAAATTATTATTTGATTATTTAAAAGAAAGGCGTTAAGTTATTTTTTTAAGTGTCGATATGGTTCTTAGAGTTTTTCAATAGAACTGGAGGCTTAAAATGATAAACCCTATACATCAAAGCTATGTGGCTCAAGTTGCTACTAGCGATATAAATAAAACAGAAAACAAAGAAAATAACAAGGCAAAAGAAACTCAAAAGGTAGAAGAAAATAAGGCATCTTTTATTGCTTCACAAATAAAGAATGGCGAGTATAAAATAGACTTGCAAGCCACTTCAAAAGCAATAGTAGATTCTTTATTATAATTTTTATCCTTTTTTGGGTTAGTGCCTAAGAAAGGATAAAAATGGTTAAACAACACTTAGACAAAACAAATTCTATTTTAGAAAAACTCATCAATCTTACTTTAGAAGATATAGCTCAAATTCAAGCTGCTAATCACCAACATGTTAGCAAAAGCGTAGAAGAAAAAACTAAACTTGTAAATGATTTTCAAATTGCTAAAAAAAATCTTGATAAGGCTTTAGTAGAACTTAGTAATCAAGGAAACAATAAAGGTTTAGACGAACTTTTAGATGATGAAGATAAAGAAAAACTTGCTCTTTTAAAGCAAAATTTAAACACCTTACATCAAAAAAATAAAGAATATGCTAAATTGGCTCTTATTATTAAAAATTTTTACGACAATCTTTTAAATACAATGTTTGAACAAAATGGAACAAATAATGCTTATGGGGATAATAAGACAATTCCAGATTCATTATTTAAGATCAATGTTTAAAGGCTAAGTCATGGGAATTTTTGATAGTTTATATACAGGGGTTAGTGGTATAAGAGCTGCTGAACTTCAAATCAATACCACAGGTAACAATATCTCTAATGCAAATGCAGTATTTTATACTAGACAAAGAGCGGTGCAAAGTTCAGGTATGTCTCTTGATAGAGGTGGCTTACACTTAGGAACAGGTACGCAAATTGATACTATTAAAAGATTGCATGATGAGCATTCTTATTATGAGCTAAAAAACGCCACTACTCAACAAAACTATACAAATTATTTAGGACAAATTTTACAAGAAGCAAGTCAAAGATTTCCTGATATGCAAGGAACTGGTATTTTACAAGATTATAAAAATTACTATGATGCGTGGAATAACTTTGCTTCCAACCCAAGCGATGGAGCAAGTAAAATAGATCTTGTTAATAGCGCAAACACATTAGCTCAAAACATACAAAAAACATTACAAGATCTTAGCAAAATGCAACAAACAGTTAATGAGCAAATTCAACAAACCGTAGATGAGATTAATAACATTGGTCAAGAAATTGCAAATATTAATAAACAACTTGAAAATGAAGAAGTTTTACCTACCGATAATGCAAATCAACTAAGAGATAAAAGAGATGAACTTGAACTTAGACTTTCAAAGTTAGTTAATGCTGTTGCTTGGAAAGGAACAAGCTCTCAAGATAGTACTTTAGAATCTACCATGACTGATTCTGGAAGATATTATGATTTAAGCATTCAAGGCTTTAGTATAGTAAATGGCTCTAGCTTTCACCCTTTAAAATTAGATAATAACAACCCTAATGGTTTTTATCAAATTTATTATGAAGTAAATGATGAAAACCGCTATGATTTAACAAGCAAAATTTCAGGTGGGCAGCTTGGTGCTCAACTTGATCTTAGAGGTAGAAATTATGATGGCAATCATGATACTTACAGCGATGGAAAATTACAAGAGTATAAAGATATGCTCAATACCTTTACAAAAACACTCATAACTCAAACTAATAATGTCTATGCTCAAGCAGCAACCGATAAAGTAAATTCAGATGATTTAAAAGGTTTAAAATCTGATACTTCTTTAATGAGTTATGATAAAAACATCCAAGCAGGAAGCTTTGACATCACAGTTTATGATGAAAAAGGTAATGCAGTAGCTACTAGAACTATAAAAATAGATGTCAATACCACTATAGAAGATGTTATTAAACAAATCAATGCAGATGTTGATGATAATAAAGATGGTGTTAGCGGTAATGATTTAAATGATTATTTTCAAGCCTTTTATCATTATGATGGAAAAAGTGATAGTGGAAATTTCCAAATCAATGGCTTAAAAAAAGGTTATAAAATAGCTTTTAAGGATAATGGCACAAATTTCCCAGGCGCTTTAAATGTATCTTCATTTTTCAATGGTCAAGATGCAAGTAGCATTAATGTAAATTCAAGCATTAGAAATGATCCAAATAGCTTAAAAGCTAGTTCAAACGGAGTTGATGGAAATAACGATGTAGCTAATGCTATGTTGCAACTTCAAAATCAAAAAGTAAATTTTTATAATAAAGATGGTACAGTAGATACTATGACTTTGGATGGATATTATAGAAAATTTACAGGCCAAATTGCTTCAGATGCTGAAAGCAATGGCTTTGCGCATGCAACTAATATGACGGTATTTAATACAGCTTATGCAGAATATCAATCAAAAAGTGGTGTAAATACCAATGAAGAATTAGCAGCACTCATACAATATCAAGCAAGTTATGGCGCTGCAGCTAAAATCGTAACTACCGTTGATCAAATGCTTGAAACCTTACTTGGTTTAAAATCTTAATGCAAATTAAAGCTCTTTTAGATGAAGCAATTTTAAGCAAAAACACTCAAAAAGAGCTTTTCTCTCATCCTGATCCTTTACAAATTGCAAGTGTTTATAAAGATGAAAATATAGCCTTGCTTTGTGCTTTATTTGCCTATGGAAATGCTAAAAATATTGTAAATTTTTTAAATAAACTTGATTTTTCCTTGCTTGAGAAAAGCGATGAGATTATTAAAAAAGAATGTAAAAATCTAAAATACCGCTTTCAAAACTCTCAAGATATAGCTCAAATTTTCATCACACTCAAGCGCTTAAAAAATGAAGATAGTATAGAAAATATTTTTACCAAAACTTATCAAAAAGAACAAAACATAACACAAGCGATAAAAGCTTTCATAGAAACAATTTACAAGCTTAATCCTTATAAAAGTTATGGTTATGAATTTTTCTTTTCAAAAGAATTTAACATTCCAAAAGGTCCTTTAAAAAGATACAATATGTATCTTAGGTGGATGGTAAGAAAAGATGAATTAGATTTAGGTTTGTTTAAAAATATCGATAAAAAAGACTTACTCATACCCTTAGATACTCATACTCATAAAGTTTCATTAAAACTTAAGCTTTTAAAGCGTAAGATTTATGATTTTAAAAGTGTTTTAGAACTTACGCAAAGTCTTAAAAAATTCGATCCTGCTGATCCTATAAAATATGATTTTGCTCTATATAGAATCGGACAAAACAAGGAAAGCTTATGGAGCTTGAATTAACTTATTATGTGATTTTATTCTTTGTTGCTGCTTTTGCAGGTTGTGTTGATGCGATTGTAGGTGGTGGTGGGCTTATTACCATACCTGCTTTATTTGCTTGTGGTATTCCTCCTCATTTAGCCCTAGCTACTAATAAACTTCAAAGTACCTTTGGATCACTCACTGCGGTTTTAGCTTATAGAAAATCTATGCATATAGAAAAGATAGCTTTGGGAATTTTATTTACTGCTATTGGAGCTGCCATTGGAACTTATGCAGTCTTACTAATAGATCAAAATGCTGTTAAAATCATTGTATTAATTTGCCTTGTTTTAATCTTTTTTTACACTATTTTCAAGCCTGATTTAGGCCATGTACATAATAAAGCTAAAATGAGTACTACAAGCTTTCAAATCATCTTTGGCTTGCTACTTGGTTTTTATGATGGTTTTTTAGGACCTGGTACTGGTTCTTTTTGGATTTTTGCTTGCGTGATATTTCTTGGTTTTAGCATGAAAAATGCAAGCATTAATACTAAAATCTTAAATTTTACTAGCAATTTAGTAGCTTTAGGGGTATTTTTATACTCTTATGAGGTGCTTTGGAAAGTTGGTATTTTAATGGGTATAGGTCAAATTTTAGGTGCTTTTATAGGATCAAAACTAGTCTTAAAAACGCAAGGAACTTTTATCAAAAAACTCTTTTTGATTATGGTTGCTTTAACTATAGCTAAGGTTGCTTATGATTATCTTGCTTAAATTTCTTGACTAATTTGCCACATAGGTAAAAATACACCCAAGGCTAAAACTAAAATCAAACTCGCCATAAAAATTGTCATCAAAGGCTCCAAAACACTCAAAAGCTTTTGAGTATAATTTTCTTTTTTATACTCATAAAACAAAGCAAGCTCATAAGTGCTTTCATCTAATTTAGAACTTTTTAAAGCTAAATTTAACATTCTTATCACAAAAGACTCAAAAAGCTTTGTGTTAGAAAAAGCCTGAGCTAAATCAAGTCCTGATTCAAATGAAGTCTTTATAATAAACATTTTGTTTTTAAAGAATTGATTTTCTATACCTTCACAAGCAAGTTTAAAAGCTCTTTTTATATCCACCCCTGCTTTTAATAAATATGAAAAAATTAAGAAAAAGCAAAATTTATCTTGATAAAATATTATTTTTCCAAAAATGGGAAAATAAAAAAGAATTTTATGAAAAAACAAAGACTTCCTAAAAAAATAAGTAAGTATTATAAAAAATCCAATATTTAATAAAATAATCATGTAAAA
>NZ_JAKMRU010000017.1:0-38159 GCF_025772235.1 Campylobacter sp. IFREMER_LSEM_CL1085
ATTTTTATGATGATTTTAAAAAATATCATTTTGTGTTAAAAAATAAAGAGATTAACGATGAAAAAATTACTCTTGTTTTTGAAAAATCTTTATGAAAATTTAGAAAATATCTTTACGAGATTATCTAAACGCGAATTTATATTGACTTTGATAATGGCTTTTGTATTTGGTTTTTTTATAATCTATATGAGTATTTTTGAGTATTTTGAAAAACAAATGAAATTATCAAAAGATGAGTTATTTATTTTACAAGCAAAATATAAGCAAAAACAAGAATTGATTTCTGATTTTAAAGATGAAAAATTGCAATCTTTTGATAATGAAATATCCTTAGAAGAAAATAAAGATTATCAAAGTGTTTTAAAAAATATAGAAAAAAATCTCACTAAAGTAAGGTTTTTACAAATCCAAAGTCATGAAAGTCAAGATCAGTATTTTACTTATTATGATTTAAGATTGAGTTTTAATGGTGATTTTTATTTCTTAATGCAATTTTTGCAAGAACTAGATCCTTATATAAAAGTCAAAAATTTAGAGCTTGTAAAATATGAAAATGAATTAAAAATTACATTAAATCTTATTTTTACTCTAGTATAAAAATGATTTTTTTGATAAAATTTATCTAAACATGGCAAGCGATCGCTTCTTTTGAAGAGGAAAGTCCGAGCTGCAATAAGACAAGGATTCCATCTAATGGATGGCTAGGGTAACCTAAGGGAAAGTGCAACAGAAAGAAAACTACCATATTATATGGAAAAGGTGAAACGGTAGAGTAAGAGCCTACCAGTAGCTTTGGTAACAAAGCTAGCTATGTAAACCCAATCCGCAGCAAGAAGGGGTGGTTTTAGTCTTATAATATAACCCTTCGCTTGAACTTGTTTGCAAAAACAAGTCTAGATAAATGATCGCTCTTGACAGAACTCGGCTTATCGCCATGTTTTATTTTATATAAGCAGATGCTTTTTTGAGTTTTTGTAAATTTTTTGCTACTTCATCTTGCTTTTTTTTCATAAAAGCTATTGCCTCATTAGTAAGAGCCAAAGCCTCATTGGGACAATCTTTAAAGTCAGGTTTTTCTATGAGTTTAACTATTTTTTCCACATCTTCAGTATATACAGCTAGTTTAAACTCATCTATCCATTTTTTTTCACTCATTTTTGATGAACTTCTCTCCAAGCCTCTAACAAGCCTTTGACTACATTGATAACTTCATCTACTCTTGCTTCACTATTTTCTATATTTGCCAAAGAAAGAAGTTGTAATTCTCTAGTGTATAGGCCACTTAAGTAGTGTGCTATTTCCCCACCTTTTTCATAATCAAGGCAATTTAACAATTCTATAAAAATAGCACTAGCTCTTTTTACATAATACACTCTTTCTTCTATATTTCCATTTTGAATAGCTATTTTTATCCTACTTGCAAAGCGTAAAATCCCGCTATATAACATCTCTATAAGTTTTTCTTGGGATTCTACACCAGTTTGATTTTGTGAATACGCATTATATACTGCACTATTTAGCATTTAAATCCTCTCTATTTTTTAAGAATTTTGATTATTTGCTGCATTAATCATATTTGTAATAACACTTGCTTGGTTATTTAATTTTGCAATTATACCATCATATGCAGCCCATCTTGACCACATTGTGTCATATCTGCTTTCTATGGATTTTTTAGTATTTTCTATAGTTTCGTTTAGATTTTTTGATTCTTTGGTTAAAGAGTCTTTATAACCCCCAAAAGAACCATCAGAGCTCATCATCTCACCCATAGTGTTTTTTAATACCCCAAAGGTTCCAGTTTCTTCTTTGTAAACTGAATATATAGTTTTTGGACTTAAGCCAAATTTTTTCAAAAAGTCTTTATCGCCTTGAATTTCTAGATTACTTCCTGATGTTCCTTTGATTCTAAATTGGATTTGCTGATTATTGTTACCTTGATTAATGATTTCAAAACTAGCTTCTAAACCTTCTAAGCCAAAACTATTTATATGATCAACTAAATTTTTAGCTTTTTCTATATCATCTTTTCCTGTTAGTTTAAAAGGATCTCCATTGGCAGTTTTACTTAAATCTATAGTTTCATCATTATAAGTAATGGTAAAATTACCTTCTTTGAATTCTATATCGCCACTATCAAGCTTACTTACTCTATCTCCTGTTAGATCAATGTCTTCAAAGCCATTGTGTCCTACGAAAAATTTCTCAGCCATTTCAGGATCTTCATTAAACTTAGCATTAAATTTTCCAGAGTCAAAGGTTAAAACCCCATCATTTAAAGTCAAACCATAATCAGCTAAAGATAAACTTACTTTTGAAGAAACTTTAACACCATCTGAAGTATCACTATCTCCAACTGTGATTGTTCCATCTACTGTGATAGTTTGAAGCAAAATATTGTTAATTTGTGATTTTATATTATAAATCGAGCTTACACCTACGAAATTTCCTTTTGTCCCTGCATCAGGATCGTATTTTGTCGCTGCATTAAGATTGATCATCAAATCATTATAAGCAGTAGCTAAGCTTTCTAAAGATTGTGCTATGGCTTCAGTATCTTGAGTAACATTGAAACTAATTTCACCCTTTTGTTTAAGCTCTAGGGTAATATCAGGTCCTATATCTGTGATGGTATTAGTTGATCTAATCATCTTAACGCCATCTACACTAAAGATAGCATCCATACCTTTTTGGATATGGTTTTCATTGTCTTTGGAAACATTGTAGCCTTGTGGTGTGCTATAATCTAAATCAATTCCAAATTTTTTACTTAGTAAATTTTTGGCATTTGGATCTCTAGTATAATTTGCTTGATCTATATTGCCATCAGCATCAGTTGCATAACCACCATCAAAAAGACTTAATTCACCACCATTAGTAGCTCTAAAAGTAAAAGACTTTTTATCTTCGCTAAAGCTTAATTCTACTTTTCCATTAGTTTGTTTTTTTAAATCCTCTGCTAAACTTTCATAGGTTGTTTGATCATTTATATCTATAGTAAATCTATCATATCTTTCACCATTTTTTATAACAAAAGTAAAAGAAGTGTTTTGACCTGATTCAAGTAATTTATCAGAAGTGCTTCCAACAACTTTTCCGGTTATTTTATCTTTTTCATTTCCAGCATTTTGAGGTCTAAAACCATACAAACCACCTGCACTAATGCTATCTTTATCAAGTTTCCAGCCCATAGCTTCTAAAAGTTTATCATCGCCTGAAAAAGAGATATTGTTTTTAGTTCCTGTTTCAGTGCTTTGCACTACTAAACGATAAGGATTGTCTCTATCTCCGGTATTTACTAGCTTAGCTTCTATTTTACCACCTGTGGCGGAATTGATTTTTTCAGCAAGTTGAGCTACGGTTGTACTTTTATCAATTTCTATTTTATAGTCTTTTCCATCTTGGGTAATAGTAAAAGAAGCTTTGCCATTTTCATCACCTTCTATACCTAAACTGCCCATGACGGTAGAGGTTTTGTCTTTAAAACCATTGCTTTGATAAACATCTTTTTGAGCAAGTTGATCGACTATGACTTTCATATTTGAAAGATTAGATAAAGAGCCTACAACCAAGCTAGCAGCAGCGCTATCGCCACTTACACTAGGAGAAACTTTCTTTTTGTTAAATTGAGAAGTATCGCCAAGACTATTTACAGCAGTTTGAAAAGCAAGTAGTTTAGCTTCAAGCTCTGCTAAGTCTTTTTGTCTTGAAGTGTTAGTTTCAAGTTGTGTGTTATAAAGCTTTAAGTGAGCATTCATTTCTGCTTCTTTAAGCTTATTAAGTGTATCGCTTGTTAAAACTCCCGAACCTATACCTAAACTTCCTAAACTACCTACTGCCATGATTAACTCTCCTTATCAAAAATGGTGCCAATAACACCTTTAAAATGTTCTATTAATTTCATAACTTCTTCACTAGGAATTTTGCGTATTAATCTACCTGTGTCTTTTTCGGTGACATTTACATACATTTCGTTTATTTTATCATTATACGCAAAACGCACATTTGTTTCCAATGTCTCCATTTGTCTATTAAGTTTTTCTGTTGCGTTTTTTAATTTTTCATTTAAATTCTCATCTTGATCATTTAAATCAACTTGTTGCTTATTCTCTTGAGATGGCTTTTCAACACTTTTTGTGTTAAAATGAGTTATATTTGTATCCCTTTGAATATTGCTAATGTCCATTTTAAACTCCTTTTTAAAAGACTCTAAAACACACTATCGACACAATTTTAAAAAACTTAATATTTAAATTAAAAATATATATATTTAATAAGCAAAAAGTGTTCTCAAAAAGTTTAAAATTAAAAAATTTCAAACTTTTTGAAGAATTTTTCATCATTTACAAGTAATTTTTTTGCAATAAGTCTGTCTATAACTTCTTTGGAGCAATTTGTCATTAAAGGCCACTCTTTATGATAATCTTCTAATGATCCTTTATTTGTCGCATCAATTGCAACACAATCTTTTTTGATAAATATATCTCTTTTTGCATCGATATTATTTACCACACGCCAAATTAACATATAAGGATTTTCCAAAATAGCATCTGAATCTAAAAAAACTAAAATTCTAAAATGTTTTTTATAAATTTGTAGTTTTTCAAAAATTTGAGCAATTTTTTCTTTTTTATCAATTAAGATCACACAAATTGGAGCAAAGGTTTGGGTGTAAAATTGTTTTAATTTTAAAATATTTTGATCTTTTTCTTTAAAAAGTGAAAACAAAGCTTCATCACTTAGAATTTCAAGTTCAACTTTTTTCTCATCACCACACGCATCAAGTCCTGCTTTACCACCGTAACAATAAGTGCTTGAAGCATGATCGAGTTGATCGCAAATTCCTTCACTAATAAGTAATTTTTCTTCATCAAAGCGATTAAGTATATAAGGTATGAGCTTGTCATAATCTTGCAAGCAAGGTGCATTTTCATCGACAAAAATAGCATGTTTTGCAAAACTCATTTGCCCTACTCCCCAAAAAGTATGCATTACTTGTTTTGCATGAGCTGGATATTTTGCTTCTATTTTGGCTAAGATTAAATTATGAAAAACTCCATTTTCAGGCATGTTATAATCTATCAAATCAGGTGCGTTAGTTTGAAGTAAAGGTAGAAAAACTCTTTCTGTGCCAAGCCCCATGTATTTATCTTCTAAAGGCGGTTTTCCTACAACCGTAGCTTGATAAATCGCATTTTTTTTAGCAAAGATTTTTTCTACTTTTAAGACAGGACAAAGTTCAACAGGAGTATAAAAGCCTGTATGATCTCCAAAAGGTCCCTCGGGTGCAAATTCATTTGGATTTACAAAACCTTCAATCACAAAATCACTATCATAAGGCACATAGAGGTGATTGCTTTTGCATTTTGCCAAAATAGCAGGTTTTTTCTTAATAAAACCATAAAGTAAAAGTTCAAAAATACCTTTTGGTAAAGGCGCTTGAGCACACCAAATATATAAAGGATCTCCACCTATGGCTATACTTACTGGCATTTTTTGATTTGCTTTTTTATACTCATGAAAAAAATGGCTCGCGTCTTTGTGAATTTGCCAATGCATAAGCAAGGTTTTTTCATCAACTACTTGCAAGCGATACATTCCAAGATTATTTTGTTTTCCATTTATGCTTTGAGTATAAACTTGCCCCATAGTGATAAAAGGTGCAGCGTCTTTTTCCCAAGTTTTTAAAATAGGTATTTCATATAAAGAATTTAAGCTTTTGTAGTTAAATTCTCCATCTTTTTTGATGCGTTTTGGTGGGATATTTTTTAAATCAAGCAAGGTTTTGAAAAAATTTAATTTCGCACCAAAGCTTTGCGGTATGTGCATTTTAAGTAAAGAGCTAATTTCTTTAGCTACATCTTCATAATCTTTTCCAAATGCTAAATTTAAAGCTTTTTTACTGCAAAAAGTATTTAATAATACAGGATAATCGTATTTTTTACCATTTTTTACTGCATTAGTAAAAAGCAAGGCTTTAGAGTCTTCTTTTTTAACTTCTATATAAGCTAAATGTGCCATTTCAAGTTCTACATCTACTGGCTCATGGATGGTTTTTAATAAATTATTTTTTTCTAAAAGCTCTACGAATTTTTGCATTTATATCATACTCTCTGCTTCTTTTAAAATTTCTTTTGCACCTTTTGCTATCATTTCTTTGGCTAAAAGCTCGCCTGCATTTGAGTAATTTTGCTTATCAATCACTCTTTTTTCTTTTAAAATTTTACTTGCATCGGGTAAGCCCACTATGGCGCGAATTTCTATTTTTTCATCAATGATTTTTGCATTAATTCCTATAGGTACTTGACAACCACCTTCTAGGGTTTTTATAAAATCTCTTTCTATATAAGTTTCTACAAAGGCATTTTTATCGTTTAAGCATTCAAGGTATTTTAAAATTTGTTTATCATCAATGCTTTCTATACCTAAAGCTCCTTGAGAAGCTGCAGGTATCATCTCATCAAGCTCAAAAGCCCTAATGTACTTTATTTCTTTATCTAAACCCAAGCGTTTAATGCCAGCTAGAGCTAAAATAATAGCATCAAATTCCTTAGCTTTAAGTTTTTCTAAGCGTGAGTTGATATTACCTCTTAGAGAAATGATATTTAAATCAGGTCTTAACGCTAAAAGCTGCATTCTTCTTCTAAGACTTGTAGTGCCTACTTTTGCACCTTTTGGAAGAGCATTTAAGTTTTCATAATATTCACTTAAAAAAGCATCATTTACCACTTCTCTTTTTGAAATAGCAGCTAAAACTAAGCCATCAGGAAAGAAGCTTGGCACATCTTTTAAGCTATGCACAGCTAAGTGTGAATCACCTCTTAACATACTTTCTTCAAGTTCTTTTGTAAAAAGTCCTTTTCCACCTATTTTAGCTAAAGGAGAATCAAGTAAAACATCACCTTTAGTTTTAAAACCCTCTAAAGAAATTTCTAAATCAGAATGTGTTTGTAATAATTTATTTTTTATATACTCACTTTGCCATAATGCAAGTTGGCTTTTTCTTGTTGCGATGATTAATTGCATTTTTTATGCTCCTGTATGATTTCTACATCTATGATTTCTTCTTCGTTGTTTGTTTGATGATATTTTCTTTTTTGTTTTGTAAATAATTTTAATATCATCATAAAAAATAAGAGTAAAATTCCCAAAAATGTGCTTAAAATTCCTGGTATTAAAAGTAAAATTCCAACTATAGTTAAGGAAAATAATTTAATCATACCAAATAAATTAGTATTGGCATTTTGCATAGTTATGAGATTTGTCCAAGTCTTTGCTAAAAACATTGCTCCTAAAAACATACTTGCAAAAACTATCATAAAAAAATTTAAAAAACCAAAAAAGACTATAAATAAAATACTAGCAATCAATTCTAAAATCAAAAAAGCACTTAAATTTGTTTTTGCTATCATAAAATTTTCTCTAAGTGTGAAATTACTTCTTGGGTTTTTAAAACTTGTTTTTCTAGAGTATTTCTATGGATTAACTCTACTTCATCGCTTTCTAAACCCTTACCTATAACTAAAGCATAAGGAAAGCCCATTAATTCAAAATCATTAATCTTTACACCAAAACGCTCATTTCTATCATCAAACAAAATTTCTTTATCTTTAAAATGAGTATAAATTTGCTCGGCAAATTCCATAGCTTTTGTATCTTTTATATTAGAAACGATAATATCTAAAACAAAAGGAGCTAGAGTTTTATTCCAAATACAACCTTTTTCATCATGGCTTGCTTCTATGGCAACAGCTACTAAACGGCTCACCCCCATACCATAACAACCCATAGTGAAAAATTGAGCTTTACCATTTTCATCTAAATAGCTTGCATTCATTGCTTTTGAGTATTTATTTCCAAGTTTAAAAATATGTCCTACTTCAATACCTTTGCTTTGCTTAAGCTTGTGCTGACATTTTGGACAAAGATCATGCTCTTTAACTGCGGCAAGATCTTTAAAGCGTTCTTTGTTTAAATTTACAACATTGATTCCAACCAAATGATAATCTTTTTTATTTGCTCCAATAATCATATTTGTTTCATTTTCAAGCTCATGATCAATATAAAAATCAACTCCATTTAATCCTACAAAACCAATAAATCCTGGTACTAAACCTGCTTTTTCTAATTCTTCTTCACTTACATCGGCCAATTCTAATGCATTTGCTGCATTTAGTGCTTTAACTTCTTGCAGTTCATCATCGCCGCGTATAAAAAATACTACAATTTTTTCTTCATTTTCATAAATAGCTTTTTTAGCAATAGCTTTAACAGTATAGTAAGGATTAATTTTAAAAAATTCTGCTAATTCTTCTATAGTTTTTACATTTGGAGTGTGAAATTGTGTAGCAAAGTCAGCTTCTGGTCTTTCATCTTCGCAACTTTTTTTAGCTCTTTTTGCTGCTTCGATATTTGCAGCATAATCACAATGCTCACATAATAATATATCATCTTCGCCATTTTTAGCCAAAACCATAAATTCTTTTGAACCACTTCCGCCAATAGCCCCGCTATCAGCTTCAACAGCTCTAAAATCAAGCCCTAATCTTGTAAGAATTTTACTATAAGTTTCATGCATAAGATTAAATTCTTTATCTAAATCAGCTTCATTGCTATGAAAACTATAGCCATCTTTCATTAAAAATTCTCTACATCTTAAAAGCCCAAATCTAGGTCTAGCTTCATCTCTAAATTTAAGTCCTATTTGATATAAATGCAAAGGAAGTTGCTTGTAAGAATTTACTTTATTTCTAACCAAAGCTACTATGGCTTCTTCATGAGTTGGTCCTAAGACAAAATCATTTTCTTTTCTATCTTTAAAGCGTAAAAGCTCTTTACCAAAAACATTAAATCTCCCACTTTCTTTCCAAAGTTCAGCTGGGGTATTAAAGCTTAAATTTACTTCCAAAGCTCCCGCTTTATCCATTTCTTCTTTGATGATATTTTTAATCTTATCTAAAACTCTTTTTCCTAAAGGTAAAAAATTATACAAACCACTTCCAATTTGTTCTACAAAAGCACCCTTAACTAAAAATATATGACTTGGCAGGGTAGCATCTTTTGGATTTTCTTTTGTGCTTATGGCATAAAATTTACTAAATTTCATGATTATTCTCCAAATTAAATTCACATTTATAGAAGTTTAAACCTTCCATGCTTTCATTTTTTAAATCAAACACATAACGCATGGCATTTACAACAGAGTCATTTTGCATAGTTCCACTTAGTTTTTTTAAATTTACACTAGGATGATGTAAAAATGCATTCATCACCTGTCTTATAAGCTTTCTTGCTTCTTCATGATTTGAGTGTTTTAAATATCCTTTATCTATGGCCTTTTGTAATTGTTCTTTAGCGATTTCATCAGCTTGCAAGCGTAATTGCTTAACCAAAGGTAAGGTTGCTAGTTTGCTTAGATGTTGGAAAAACTCATTTGTTATAGCACCTACTATAGAATAAGCAATCTGGGCTTGATGTTCTCTTAGTGTTAAATTTTTTCTTACAACTTCTTCTAAATCATCAACAGCATAAACTATATTTTTTTCATTTGCTTTTACATCAATATCCCTAGGCACTGCTATATCAAAAAAATATCTTTTATAATCTTTTTCTTCTAATATGTCATTAGTTATGATAGCATGTGGAGCATTTGTGGCGCTAAAAAATATCTCATATTTATTTAATGCTTCTTTTAAATTTGCGATACTTTCACAACTTGCATTTTCACCCAAATCCTCACAAAGCTTTTGGGCATTTTGTATATCTCTATTTAATATCAATACTTTGGCCTTAGCATTTAATAAATGCTTACAGGCTAACTCGCTCATTTCCCCTGCACCTACTACAACTGCAGTTTTATTTTCTAAATTTATAAGCTCTTTAGCTTTTGCTACCGCTACTGAAGCAACTGAAATAGGATTTTTGGAAATTTCAGTTTGATTTCTAATATTTGCTGCACATTTAAAAGCATAATGGACTGCTCTAGTTAAATGCACACCACATCTTTGTTCTTGTAGAGCAAATTTATAAGCATCTTTTAATTGTCCAGCAATTTGTGTTTCTCCAATAACTAAACTATCAAGTGAGCTTGCCACAGAAAATAAATGATGGATAGCCCCACTATCTTCATAAAAATCAGCTTTTGCGCTTAAATTTTCTTTATCAACCCCACAAAGTAAACTAAGTGTTTTTAAAATATGTTCATTGATACTTTCAATTTCTCCGATAAAAAGAAAAATTTCAACTCTATTGCAAGTGCTAAGCACTAAACTTTCTAGAATTTTATTATTAGTATGGATTAATCTTAATAATTCTCTTTTTTTATCTTCATTGGAAAAGGAAAGTTTTTCTCTAGTAGCAATATCTGTATTTTTGTGCGTAAAACTGATACAATAATAATGCATTAAAATTCCCTTTCTATCATACTTTTAATAATATCTTCTAAATCTTTTATATTGTATTTTTCTATGGCTTTTAAGGCATTATTTGCATAGGTGTTTAATTCTTGACCAATTTGATTAAAAATTTCATGCTCTTGCATTTTATTTTTAATCCAAGTAAGTTCATCTATGTTTAAATCTTTCTTGTAATAAGACTTAAGTATTTCTTGATCTTGTGGATTTAATTTTCCATATAAATACATATAAGCAAGGGTGGTTTTACCTTCTTTAAAATCATTCATGGCGGGTTTGCCTAAGGTTTGTTCATCGCCTTTGATATCTAAAATATCATCTACAATTTGAAAAGCCAAGCCCAAGTTTTTACCATATTCTGCAAAATCATCTTCATTTAAATTAGCAAGTATAGCCCCACATCTTGCACTAGCTTCGATTAAAACGGCTGTTTTGTTATATATCATTTGCAAATAAGCGTTTTTATCGGTATTGAAAGTTTCGCTTAAATTTACATCCATTAATTCACCAATGGAAAGCTTTACAACAGCATTGGAGATGATTTTTGCTAATTTTAAATCTATTAAAGAAAGTTCATAGAAGGCTTTTGAGTATAAAATATCTCCAAGCATGATAGCATTTTTGGCTCCAAATTGTTCATTGATAGATTTTACACCTCTTCTTAATTTTGCTTCATCAATCACATCATCATGCAATAAGCTTGCAGCATGGATTAATTCTATAATGGCACAAATTTTATAACTAATATCGTTTTCACTAGCTATTTTTAAAAGTAATTTTGAGCGTAATTTTTTACCGCCTTGAAGTTTTGAACTCATTGTTAAAATAGGCTTGTAATTTAATTCAGATAAAAATTCATGCATATATTGATCTATCTTTTGCACCATGCTTTCCTTAATTTTCTTATAATTATATTTTATTAAATTTTACTTTAGTTTTGATTAAGAGTGACTTTTCTAGGATCTAAAAATTCCACTTCTAATCTTTTATCTCTATCTTCTATGTAGATAGTGAAAATAGCCTCACCTTTTTTAAAATCACTAAATTCAAGTATTAATCTTGCTCTATCTATGTGTGGATTTTTATAATCAGGCACTAAAGTTTGATCTACCCAATTTAAATTTCTTCTTAAAGACATCACAAATTGCCTAGGGTATTTTTTATACCTTGAATGAACGATGATATTAGTTTGATCAAATAAAGTCCATGAAAAGTCAAAATAATAAATCTCATCAGGATAGTCAATTTCTTTTATTTTTACACTTGCTTTTTCATCTTTACTTAAGGTAAATTTATAAGTATAATCAAAAAATACTTCAGCTTTTAAAAAATTAAACATCAAAAATAAAGATAAGAATAAACGCAAAATCAACCCTCATGCCCTAAAATTTCAGCACTTAAGCCTATATAAAAATCATTTTTTCTCTCATCTATTAAGAGTGAATTTTCGATTTGAAATTGTGCTACATCATTTTCATTTAAATTATTTTTTTCTAAAAGCTCTATCATAGCGATATGATCGGCTAATAATTTTTCTAAAACATTTTCTAATGCACCTAAATTTGCATATTTTATTGTTTCAATAAATTTTTCTTTAGGGCTTTTTGCAAACATTTCATCAAAAATATCCATTTTTATCCTTTTATGTAAGTTTGAATTTTTTCTATTAAAGTAGTTTTATCGTTAGCTTCATCTAAGTCTTTAATTTCTTTTTGCCAAGAAATATGTATATAATCCATCTTAGCATTTTTAGCACAAAGTCTGTCTTTTAAGCTATCGCCTATGAAAATACTTTTTTCATATTTTGCTTCATCTGCGATTAATCTTAGCATCATAGGATCAGGCTTAGCTTCTATACCATAACTAACACCTAGTATTTTATCAAAATATGAAAGAATGTTTTGTTTTTTTAAAATAGGTACCAAGCTTTCTTGAGGTGCATTTGTGGCTATAGCTAAATAGCAATCATTTTTTTTACAAAATTCCAAAACCTCAAGCACACCATCAAAAAGCACCACGCTTTGATCATAATGCTTAATAAAATACTTCTCATAACCTTCTTTAAAGCTAGTATGTGAGTAAGTATCAACCCCGTAAAAAATCTTAGCATAATTTTGCCCAGGAGTATTGATAGTATCTAAAATAAACTCTCTTTTTAAAGGTTCTAAATTTAAATCCGCTCTTATTTCATTTACCGCACATACTATAGCATTAGCACTATCTATAAGCGTGCCATCCATATCAAAAATTACATTTATCAATATTCATCCTTAAATTTAATTTTATGTTTGTCTTTTTTATAACTTTGATTATTTTTTAGCTTATATAAGGCATTGGCTTTTGAAGCTAAGGTTTTTTGGTCTAAACTTTCATCTAAACACTCATTTACAAAAATCTCCAAAGCCTTAGTATAAGTAGAATCTAAAAACACTGCTTGAATTTTCTCAAAGATTTTAGCATTTTTTTGCATTCTTTCCCTAAAAAGAGTTAAATCAAAATCTTCTCTTTTTAAAGCACTCACAGCAGAATTAGTAAATTTTTCTAAAGCTCTTACATATTTTACCCTTAAAGCTTTTTCATCATTTTTCATTCTGCTGCACTTGTATTGATTCTACATTGTAATGCTTCTTGTACTAAATTTCTTGCTATTGAAGCTTCAGCATCTACAATGTGTAAATGTTTATCAGTATGTGGGAAAATGATCTTAGCACCTGTACCACTTGTTTTTAAAACCGTTTGTATGGGTTTGTTAAAGCTAGAAAGCACTTGATAGAGCATATCAAGCTTAGCTTCATTACTTATAGTTATAATAGCAACTGAGCATTCTTCTATATTTGCTACTTTTAATGTTTCTACTTGGGCTACATTTGCAAAAAAGATATTTTCATTTCTACTGCGGCCAAGTTCAACTAAATTTAAATCACTTTCTAAAATCAAATATGGGATACCTGTTTTTTTGATCTTTTGCACCACTTCTTGACCTAATCTTGTATAACCAAAAATGATAAAATGATCTTTCATTTTTTGATCACATAAATAAAATTTAGCCATATCATTTTGCTCACCTTCGGCTGCGTTGGCTATTTTTCTAAGATTATTTAAAATAAAAGGCGTTGCAACCATAGTGACGATAGAAACTATAATAAAAATTTGTGCTGTTTTTTCATCTATAAGTGAATTTACTTGCATTAGCGAAAATACTGCTAGCGCAAATTCTCCAATTTGAGAAATACTCAAAGCAGTTTTTAACGCTACTCTTTTTCTTGTATAAAGGATTAAAAGACCGTAGATTACTACAAATTTTATCAATAAAACCAAGCTTACAAAAACAAAAATCAAAAACCAATTTTCAAAAACTATATGAAAATCAATTTGCAAACCAACACTGATAAAGAAAAATCCTAAAAGCAAATCTCTAAAAGGAACCAAATCTGCTTCTATTTTATGTTTATATTTAGTTTCAGCTATCAAAGCTCCAGCTATGAATGCTCCAAGTGAGTATGAAAAGCCAAAAGAATGAGCCAAAAAACTTGCTCCTATTACAGTAAAAAGTATGGTAGCGATGAAAATTTCATTTGCATTAGTTTTAATGATGAATTTTAAAACATAAGTAAAAAGGTATTTGCCTATAAAATAAAGCAAAACAAGTAAAATTACAGCACTGACTAAAGTTGTAAGTAAAAGTTTTGAAATATCAGCATTTTGAGAACTAAATATATCAATCATTAATAGCAGTGGTATCACAGCAATATCTTGAAAAAGTAAAATTCCTAAAGCTTTTCTGCCGTATTCTTCGTTGATATCGCCATTATCATTAAGTATTTTTAAAACTATAGCAGTGGAAGATAAGGCTAGAGCAAAACCTGCTATCATTGCGATATGGCTTGCTATACCTAAAATATAAGTTACAAGTAAAGTACAAACCAAACCACAAGTTAGCATTTGCAAACTTCCATTTAAAAATACTTCTTTTTTCATTGCCAAAAGATGTTTAAATGAAAATTCAAGCCCTATGGTAAACATTAAAAAAACTATGCCAAATTCAGCTACATGTATAACAAATTCATTAGTGCTAAAACCATAAAATTCACGCACAAATAAACCTGTAGCTATATAACCTATAATAGTTGGAATACCAAATTTTTTAAGTATAACATTAAGTATGACAGCAACTGCTACTGCAGTTAAAAATAAAGTTATAAAAGCATCCACTCACCAACCTTTTGTAATGTTTTTATTATTTTATTTTTTCTAAAAAAATTAAATCAAAATTACTTCTATGTTTAACTACTGCTCTTGATTTTGAAGGATTATCTCTTCTATCAAGTTCTAATCTTAACTCTTCAATAGTGTTTTCAAACTCATCAATTTTTGTTTTTAGTTTTAAAATCACATCAACACCAGCTAAATTAACCCCAAGATCTCTTGTTAAGCGTAAAATCATTTTGATTCTATCTATATCTTTTTGAGAATAAAGTCTCATTTTACCATCGGTTCTACTTGGCTCAACTAAACCTTCTTTTTCGTATTGTCTTAGAGTTTGTGGGTGTATACTTAAAACTTTTGCAACAACACTTATAAGATACACCGGTTCATCATAACTATGCTCCATTACTTACTCCTTTCAAGGTAATTTTTCTTCTAAAATTTTTACAAATTCAGGATCAAGGCTATTAATATCAGGTATTTTTACATTCAAAATTAAATACATATCCCCATAAAGATCTGTTTTTCTATTTTGCACTCCATAGCCTTTAAGTCTAATTTTTTGATTGTTTTTAGAATTTGGCGGTATGGTAATTTTAACTTCTTTTCTTGGGGTATGCACACTGATTTTATCTCCAAAAAGCGCTGTTTTTAAGCTAATTTCAACCTTTTTGTACAAATCATCATCTTCTCTTTCATATTCATCGCTTTTTTCAAGTTCAACTTTTAAAATCAAATCCCCTCTTTGCCCTTGAAAGCTTTTTCCTTTACCTCGTATGCGTAGCTTTTCGCCATCTTTTATGCCATGTGGAATTTTGATTTTAACTTGCTCGTTATTTATATTTACCAAATGCTCACCACCTAAAATTCCTTTTTCAAAAGGAATTTTAACACTTGCTTGCAAGTCTAAATCTTCTTCAAATCCTCCAAATCCTCCAAAGCCACTTCTAAAATTATTACTAGAACTAAAACCGCCACTAAATCCTCCAAAGCCTCCGCCAAAAATATTTTTTAAAATATCATTGATGTCAGCTCCACCTGCATTTCTTGAAAAATCATGAAAACTTTGCCCACCAAACATAGAATCGCCATATCTATCATACTGAGCTCTTTTTTTCTCATCACTTAAAATTTCATAAGCGGCGTTAATTTCTTTGAATTTTTCCTCAGCACCATTTTCTTTGTTAATATCAGGATGATATTGTCTTGCTAATTTTCTATAAGCTTTTTTTATCTCATCTGCACTAGCGTTTTGCGAAACTCCTAGTGTTTCATATAAACTATTACTCATTTTTATTATTCCTTAATTTTTTATAAGATTATATCAAAAACTTTAGTCTTAGTCAATCAACTTTTATAAGTTTTAAAACTAAAGGTTTTATTTACAATTGTGTAAAAATAAAATTTTATACTTGCATTAAATGATTTTACAAAGGATAAAACATGAAAAAAACTATGATTCTTTCTTTGGCATTGGCAACTAGTCTTTTTAGTGCTAGTATTGATTTTAAACAAGCAGATGATAATGTAAAAAGAACTTTACCAACTGATAATCAAAATACTATACTTTCTTATCATGATTCCATACAAAAAGTTAAAAATTCAGTTGTAAATATCTCAACTTCTAAAACTGTTCAAAGTAGTTCATTTGGAATTGATGATTTTTTCAATGACCCTTATTTTAGACAATTTTTTGGTTTTGATTTCCCACAAGCTCCAAAAAATAAAAAAAATAAAGAAGTTGTAAGTTCATTGGGTTCTGGTGTAATTATTTCAAGCGATGGTTATATTATAACAAATAATCATGTTATAGAAGATGCTGAAAAAATCACTGTAAATTTACCTGATTCTAGCACTGAATATAAAGCTAAATTAATCGGAGCTGATCCTAAAACAGATTTAGCAGTGATAAAAATAGAAGCAAAAAACTTACCCGCAGTAGTTTTTGCTGATTCAGATAAATTACTAGAAGGTGATGTAGTGTTTGCTTTGGGTAATCCTTTTGGTGTTGGAAGTAGTGTTACAAGTGGGATTATTTCGGCCTTAAATAAAAACAATATAGGTCTAAATCAATATGAAAATTTCATCCAAACTGATGCTTCTATTAATCCTGGAAATTCAGGCGGAGCTTTGGTAGATAGTAGAGGAGCTTTAGTTGGGATAAATTCAGCCATACTTTCAAGAAGTGGTGGAAATAATGGCATAGGTTTTGCAATCCCTTCTAATATGGCAAAATCTATTGCACAAAAACTTATTGAGCATGGAAAAATTGAAAGAGGATATTTAGGCGTAGTCATAGGAGCTTTAACTCAAGATATTAAAAAAGCCTATACTAATCAAGAAGGTGCTTTAATCACTGAAGTACAAAAAGATTCAGCAGCTTATAATGCAGGGTTAAAAAGAGGAGATTTGATTATAAAAGTAGATAAAACTGTGATTAAAAGCCCTATGGATTTAAAAAACTACATAGGAAGTATTGATCCAAAACAAGCAGTAGAAGTAACTTATGAAAGAGATAATAAAGTCAAAACAGCTAAATTTATGTTAAAAACAGATGAAAAGTCGCTACAATATGAAAAAGGTTATATTGATGGTCTAAAATTAGTGGAACTTGACTCTAAGAATAGACAGCAATACCGCATACCTGAAAGTATTAGTGGTATTTTAATTACCGAAGTTACTCCAAAATCAAAAGCTGAAAAAATAGGTTTTGAGCAAGGTGATATTATTATAGGTGTTGATCAGTATGAAATTTCAAATTTTAAAGAATTATCTAAGGCTTTAGAATTAAATAAAGGTAAAGAGTATGTTAAAATTTGGATTAATAGAGGCGGATTTGTAAGAGCTTTACTTTTTTAAGAAAGGAAAAAAATGACAAATATTTTAATGATAGAAGATGATTTAGAATTAGCAGAGATTATAGCTGAATATTTAGAGCAATTTGATATGAAAGTAGATATTGCTCATGAGCCTTATATAGGTCTTTCAAGACTTGCTTTAAATCCTTATGATTTAATCATTTTGGATTTAAGCTTACCTGGACTTGATGGACTTGAAGTATGCGAGGAAATTCGTAAAAAATATGATACACCTATTATCATTTCAAGTGCAAGGCATGATATTAGCGATAAGGTTGCAGCACTTGATTTGGGTGCAGATGATTATTTACCAAAACCATATAATCCTCAAGAACTTCAAGCAAGAATTAAAAGTCATTTAAGAAGAATTTCAAACACAAAAACTGCTCAAGCTCAAGTTAAAAAAGATCTTGTATATGATAAATATAAACATACTATCACTATGAAAGATCAAGAAATTAGCTTTACTAATGCTGAATTTGATATTTTGAGTTATTTAATTAAAAAAGAAGGTGGAGTGGTAAGCCGCGAAGAGCTTGTGTATAATTGTAGCTCTATTAGTGAAGATTCTAGTAATAAAAGTATAGATGTAATCATTAGTAGAATCAGACAAAAAATCGGAGATGATCCTAAAACTCCAAAATACATTCATTCAATCAGAGGTATAGGATATAAATTAACTCAATGAATAAATCATCAATTTTTTATACTATAACCTTTGTTTTTTTACTTGCAAGCGTTAGTGTAATTTTAGCTTTTTTATGGCTTATAAAATATGATCAACAAAATTACACTAATGAGCTTAATGCAAAATATTCTTTTATAGCTAATGCAAGATTATTATATTTTAATCATGTGATTAGTGAAAGAGAATTTTATGAGCAAACAAAAAATTACAAAATGATAGAATTAACAACTCCATCAGACATAAGACAAATCATCTATAAAGCTGAAACTATAGCACGGGCTCAAACTAGCACAGGTGTAGTTGAAATCATTACTTTAGAAGATAATGTGTATTTAAAAATCATTTTTGATGGTAAGCTTTATTTGTACAAAGATTTAGAATATCAAGGTTATCGTTATTTTGTGATTAAGCTTATTGCTAGTATAGTAGTAATGGTTTTATTGATTTTATATATTTTTATCATTAGAAAATTAAAACCACTTAGAGCTTTAAAAAGACAAATAGATAAATTTGGCGAAAACAAACTCAATGAAATTCAAAATGTCAGTAAAGGCAATGATGAAATTTCTCAAGTAGCAACAGCCTTTTATGAGTCTATTTTAAGAATTCAAAAACTAAATACTTCAAGGCAGTTTTTCTTAAGAAATATTATGCATGAGCTAAAAACCCCAATTACTAAAGGTTTAATTACTTTAGAAATGCTTGAAGATAGCAAATATAAAGAAAGATTAGTGGGTGCTTTTAATCGTTTAGAGATTTTGATTAATGAATTTGCAGCCATTGAGCAAATTACTTCGGGTGCTGGTTTGATTAATTTAAAAAAATACAATATCTTAGATCTTTTAGATGAAGCTAAAGATATAGCTATGAGTGATGATGAAAAGGTAAAAATTAGTATAAAAGAAAGTTTTAGTGTTAATGTAGATTTTAAACTTTTTACCACTGCAATGAAAAATATGATAGATAATGCGACAAAATACTCTGATGAAAATTGCGTTACTATAGAAATAACTAAAGATTATCTTTGCTTTAAAAACAAAGGAAAAGCCTTAGATAAAGACTTGAAATACTATACTCAAGCCTTTACGCAAGGCAAGAAAAATAAAGATAGTTTTGGACTTGGATTATACATTGTTAAGACTATTTTAGATTCTCATAAACTCACGCTTTATTATGAATATAAAGATGGTGTTAATCATTTTTATTTTAATGATATACAAAATATAATTTTAAACTAGGAAATTCATGCCCTTATCGCGTTTAAATGAAGAACAATATAAAGCCGCTAGTGCTCCTTTTGGACACAATCTAATTATAGCAAGTGCAGGCACGGGTAAAACTTCAACTATAGTTGCAAGAATAGCTTTTTTACTTCAAAATGGTATAAAGCCTGAAAAAATTATGCTTCTAACCTTTACAAACAAAGCTAGTAAAGAGATGATTGAAAGACTTAGTAAGTATTTTGATAAAAGCATTACTTCAAAAATCACAGCAGGAACTTTTCATAGTACTGCTTATTCTCTACTTAAAGAGTTAAATCACGATATTATTTTAAAACCTGCGAGTGAGCTTAAAATTCTTTTGCGTTCTATTTTTGAAAAACGCACTTTTCATCATTTAAGCGATACTAAACCTTATATGCCAAGCTATTTGTATGATGTGTATTCTTTATTTCAAAATACTAATGCAAACTTAGATGAATTTTATAATTGGTTTTGTCAAAATTATGATGAACAAGCTGTTTATGCTGAAATTTATGAAGATATTTTAAAAGAATACGAAGAAGAAAAAATGCGTTTTAACTATGTGGATTTTAATGATTTATTGATCAAATTAAAACATGTTTTAGCTTCACATCATTTTGAATTTGATGAGATTTTAGTAGATGAATACCAAGATACTAACACCTTGCAAGGCTCGTTAATTGATGCTTTTAAAAGTAAAAGTTTGTTTTGTGTGGGTGATTATGATCAAAGTATTTATGCTTTTAATGGGGCTGATATTTCTATTATAGGAAGTTTTAAAGATAGATTTGTCGATGCAAATATTTTTACTTTAAATAAAAACTATCGTTCTAGTAAAAATATACTTGCGTTAGCTAATAAGGTTATTTTAAACAATGAAAGATTATATCCTAAAGAATTAATTGTAACTAGAGAAGGAGATTTTAAAGCGCCAAGTTTGCTAACTTTTAATGAATTATTTGATCAATACTCTACCATAGCAAAAATAATCTTACAAAGCGGGGTTAATCTTGATGAAATTGCTGTGATTTTTAGAAACAATTCTAGTGCAGATGGAGTAGAAGTAGCCTTAAGAGAACTTGGCATAGCAAGCAAAAGAAAAGGTGGAGGAAGTTTTTTTGAAAGCTTGGAAGTTAAAAACTTTTGCTCTATGCTTGCAATCGTGCTTAATCCAAAAGATATCATGGCTTTTATACATTTACTTGAATACACCAAAGGAGTTGGTGGGGTTTTGGCAAAAGATATTTTTGATGCTTTATTAAAATTAGGACATTCTAGTTTAATTAAAGGCTTTTTAAATCCTGATAGTAGCGTAAATTTAAAAAAATACAAAAAACAAAGTTACCAACTAGGACTTTTTGATGATATTGAGGAGCTAGCCTCGCCTTCAAGATTTAACTTAGAAAGCGAATTTAACACCCACCCTATTTTAAGCTTACCCAAAATCAACGAGCTTTGTGCAAAAAATCTTGAAAAAATTTATCTTTTTATTAAAAAAGCAAGTGAGTGTAAAATCTCAACCCAGCTTGTAGATTTGATTTTAGAAAATGATTATTTTAAAGAAATTTGTGATATTTTGGCAACTAAAAGAGCGACTAATAAAAATTCCAATGTTGATTTAAATAAAAAAAATGAAATTTTAGAAAAAATCAACGCGAAAATGTTTGTATTAAAAGAACTTGCTAAAAATTATAGTGATAATTATAAATACTATAACTTTCTTACTCTTGGTGCTAGTGAAATGAGTAGTGGTAGTGGGGTTAATCTTTTAAGTATACATGCAAGTAAGGGGCTTGAGTTTGAACTTGTATTTATAATTGATCTTGCACAAGGAAGATTTCCCAACCAAAAACTCATGAGCATGGGCGGAAGTTTAGAAGAAGAAAGAAGGCTTTTTTATGTAGCTGTAACTAGAGCTAAAGATACTTTATACTTAAGCTATGCAAAATATGATAAGATTAAAAAAAGCAATTATCAACCCTCGTGTTTTCTAATCGAAGCAGGTATGTGCAAAGAAGAATAAAAATAAGACTTTATTAATCTTTTTATATTATGATTAATAAAAATCATTCAAGGAGAAAAAATGAATAGTGTATTATTCAAAGGAAATAAAGTAAATTTAAAAGGAAACAACATCCAAATTGGCGACATGGCTCCAAATATCACTTTAAAAGCCAAAGATCTTTCAGGTGTTGAAATTGCTCCAAAAGGTAAAACTCAAATTATTATCAGCGTACCAAGCCTTGATACTCCAGTATGTGCAACTGAAGCTAGAGAATTTAATAAAAAAGCAGCAGCAAGTGGTGTAGAAGTAATCGTAGTTAGTATGGACTTACCATTTGCTATGGGTCGTTTTTGCTCAACTGAAGGTATAGATAATTTAACTGTTGCGAGTGATTTTGTTTCTAAAGAATTTGGTGAAAAATATGGTGTTTTAATGGCTGATGGTCCACTTGAGGGAATTTTAGCTAGAGCAGTGTTTGTAATTAAAGATGGCGTAGTTGCTTATAAAGAATTAGTAAATGAAGTAACAGAACTTCCTAATATGCAAGCTTTAGAAAATTTCTTTAGTCAAAGTTGTGGATGTGGTGGTTGTGGTTGCCACTAAATTTTAAAAGCCTGCAAAAGGCTTTTAAATCTAACTGCAAAAATACTTAAAAACAATATTAGCAATTAACCTTTTCTAATTTTGGAGCAATAACAAATCTACAATAAGCTTGGCTAGGATTATTTTTAAAATATTTTTGATGATAGTTTTCAGCCTTATAAAATTTTTCTAGTTTTAAAACTTGCGTAACTATGGCTTTAGCGTAATATTTTTGTGCTTTTTGTAAAAAATTGCTAATAATTTTTAACTCCTCATTAGTTTGATAAAAAATAACTGATCTATATTGTATCCCCTCATTAGCTCCTTGTTTATCTAAGCTTGTTGGATCGTGCATTTTGAGAAAAATTTCTAAGATTTTTTCTAATGAAATTTGTTTTTCATCATAAATTATCTTAGCTACTTCTATATTCCCATCACCATTTATCACGCTTTCATAACTTGGATTTGGCTTACCACCGCTATAACCTACTTCTGTATAAACTATGCCTTTGATTTCATCAAACACAGCTTGAGTACACCAAAAACAACCCGCACCTAAGATAATTTCCTTATTTGTCATTATTTTCTAAATCCTCATTTTCTTTTAAAACAAGTTGCATAAGATAAAGCTCTTCCCCATCTATGATTTTTAAATCTTTATCTTCGCATTTTGGGCACCAAAAGATATTATTTTCAAGCACTCCACTAAAATGGCATTTTTGACACTCAACTACTACTTCTTGAATATGTATAATAAATTTAGCATTCTTACATAAGGGACTATTTTCTTTAAAAGTTTCAAAGCTTCTTTGCAAAAGTGGAGGTTCAATCCCACTTAAACGCCCTATTTTAACATGCACTTCTTCAATAACTTTTCCTTGAGCATATTCTTCACAAAGTTCTAGTAATGATTCTGTAATACTTAACTCATGCATTAGCAAATTCTTGGTAAAAGCTCGCCTTTTGGAGCTTCTAAAATGCGTTTTGCTCCATAAGCATTTTCTAAAACCACTCTTGCTTTTTTATTAGCTGTGATTTCACCTATAATAGCTGCATTAGTATTAAATTGTTTTAAAATTTCTAATGCTTTTTGTTCATCTTTTTTATCTACACAAATAATAAAAGTTCCTTCATTTGCAAGCTCATAAGGCTCATACCCAAAAAGCTCACAAACCCCTAAAACTTCATCACAAACTGGGATTTTTTCTTCAAATATTAAAAGCTCTAAATTACTTAATTTAGTCCATTCATTTAAAACTGCACTAAGCCCACCACGCGTAGCATCACGCATTGCTTTTATGGAAATATTTGCATTTAAAAGTGTTAAAACTTCATCTTTTAAGCTTTTACAATCACTTTGGATATTTGCCTCTAAATTATTTCTTTCAATCAAAACCGCACAACCATGAGCTCCAATATCCCTTGAAACTAAGATACTACAACCACTTTTTAAGTTTTTGGTATTGATTTTTTGTATATTTTTACCTATACATGAAGTATTAATGTATATTTCATCGCCTTTATTTTTAGGAACAACTTTAGTATCCCCACAAACTAACTTTACTCCCGCTTTATCGCATTCTTCTTTTATAGATTTTAGTATAATTTTTAACTTTTCTAGCTCAAAACCCTCTTCTAAAATTAAAGCTAATGATAAATATAGCGGTTTTGCTCCCACCATTAATACATCATTTACGCTACCGCAAACTGCTAATTTTCCTATATTTATATCTTTTAAAAAGATAGGATTTAATACAAAAGAATCAGTACTAAAAGCCAAATCATCTAAAATTGCAGCATCATTTGCCTCTTTTAAAACATCATTTTCAAAAATAGAAAAAATTTCACTTATCAAAGCATTCATTTCTTCGCCACCGCCACCATGGGCTAAAGTAATTTGCTTCATTTTATGCCTTATCTTGATAGTATTTATAATAAGCCGCGCAAGCTCCTTCACTAGAAACCATACAGCTACCTATGGGATTTTTTGGAGTGCAAGCTTTTGCAAACACCTTACAATCGTAAGGCTTAGCTAAGCCTCTTAAAATTTGACCACAAATACAAGCCTTGCTTTCGTTTTTACTTTGTACTTTACAATCAAACACTTTGCTAGCATCTAAGTGTGCAAATTCATCTTTTAGACAAAGCCCGCCATTTACAATCACTCCAAGACCTCTAAATTCAAAATCACAAGGTTTAAAGTATTTTTCCACTAAAGCCTTAGCTTTTAAATTTCCTTCTTTGCTAACTACTCTGTGATATTCATTATAAACTTCAAAAGTATTTGCATTCATTTGCTCTACTATATTTAACACACTAAGCATTATATCAACTGGCTCAAAACCACTCACTGCTATAGGAGTTTTGTATTTTTTAGCAATAGGTTCATAAATGTTTGATCCTGTGATAACGCTTACATGGGAAGGTCCTAAAAAGGCGTCAATTTTTACATTTTCATCTTGCATGATAGCTTCTACCGCGGGTGGAACCAACACATGATTAATATGAAAAAATAAATTTTTTAAATTTAAAGCTATACCTTTTTCTATAATCACCCCACTCATAGGTGTAGTTGTCTCAAAACCTATGGTAAAAAAGATTATATTTTTTTCAGGGTTTTTTAAAGCTATATCTATCACATCCAAAGGTGTATAAAGTGCTCTAATATCAGCCCCTTTAGCTCTAAGATCAATTAAGCTTTCATAACTTCCTGGCACTTTAAGCATATCGCCTAATACGCAAAAGATAGTATTTGGTATACTTGCAAGCTTTAAAGCCACATCAATACGCTCTCTTGGCATAACACACACAGGACAGCCTGGGCCATGAACAAAATTAATTTCTTTTGGCAATAAATCAGGCAAACCAAATTTCATAATACTATGCGTATGTCCACCGCAAATTTCCATGATATTAATAGGCTTAGTAATTTTAGAAGCAATAAGTTCTTTTAGGGCTAAAATTCTTTCTTTATCTCTAAAATCATTAATTAAATCCATTTTTTAGCCCCATATCGCCTTCATTTTCATCGATTTGTCCATTTTGCATTTTCTCTGCTATATCAGCATAAATTTTTAAACTCTCTTGTGCAGCTTGAGTGTCGATTTTTTCCATAGCAAAACCCACATGTATAAGCACATAATCGCCTACTTTTAAAGGCTCGCTTATTAAATCCAAACTTACTCTTCTTTTAACCCCTAAAGTTTCTACTATGGCTGAATTTAGCTCATCAATTTCTAAAATTTTAGAAGGTATAGAAAGACACATTAGCTAAGCTCCTTTTTCATTTTTAGATAATTTATCCAAAGATCAAATCCTGTTTTTGTTTTGCTATCTAAAATCATAATATCTATTTTAGGATTTAGCCTTTTAGCGGCCATAGAAGCTGCTTTGAAATCAAAGTCAAAATGTTGAGCTAAATCGGCTTTAGTAATGACCAATAAATCAGCCTTTCTAAACATCACTGGATATTTTTCTACCTTATCACTACCTTCTGTTACTGAAAGTAAAACTACATTTAAATGCTCGCCCAAATCATAACTTGCAGGACATACCAAATTTCCCACATTTTCAACAAATACTATATCAAGTTCACTAAGTTTAAAATGATGTAAAGCTTCATGCACCATAAAAGCATCTAAATGACAAGTTTGTCCTGTAGTAATTTGATGAGCTAAGCCTCCTGCTTTAATAATGCGATTTGCATCATTATTAGTTTCTAAATCTCCTTCAACCACAGCTATTTTTAAATCATCTTTTAAAGTTTTTATAGTTTCTTCTAAAAGCGTTGTTTTACCGCTTCCTGGGGAACTCATTAAATTAATACAAAGAGTATTATACTCATTAAAATGCTCTCTATTATGAGCTGCTTGATGATCATTTTTTGATAAAATTTTACTAATAACATTAATAGTTTTTTCATCTTTTAATGCTGGATTTTCATGATGGTGATCATGATGATGTTCATGTCCATTAATAGAACAACCGCAATCTTTACACATAATCTTTCCTTTATATTTTTATTTTATTGTATATAAAAAAGTATTAAAAAAATATGAGTTTTATTAAGTTTTTAAAGATAAATAATGCACAAGTTGCCCAAGTGCGATAGAACTATCATTGCAAGGAAATTGCAAAGAAGTTTTATAAGCAAAATTTTTTCGATCTAAAATTTCAAGCAAGGTTTTGTTTTGAAATACCCCACCACATAAAAGCACTTCTTCTTTAAATTTTTTTGAATATTCTATAATTAAATTTGCAATGCCATTAAGCAAACCTGTGCTAATTTTAACTTTATCTTTATCTTCTAAAGCTTGCAAAAAAGCATTTTTAAAACAAATTTCTTTTTCTTTGATGTTAAATTTGTAACTATAATCAAGATTTTTATCATAATATTTTTCCATCAAAAGCCCAGTTTGTGCTTCATAATCAAGCTTTTGTATATCAAAAGCAAAAGCGCCAAAAGCATCGATAATCCTACCAAGAGAACTCGTATATAAAGAGCTTTGAGTGTGAATTTTTTTAAGATTATTTAATTTTACTTGAGAAAATTTAGCTAAAAACTCGCTAGCTTTGCTTTCTAAATTAAAATCAAAAATTAAAGCTAAAGCTAAATTTGCGATATTTTTAATATCTGCATTAATTAGTTTGAAATTTTTAAAATGATTTAGTCTTTCATAACTTTTTAAACTCGCTCTAAAAATCTCCCCACCCCAAATTTTTCCATCATCTCCATAGCCTGTTCCATCAAAAACAAAGGCTAAAACATTATTTTTGTAAATTTTGTGTTCAAATAAACAAGCACACAAATGTGCATAGTGATGTTGCACGCGAAAATTTTTATAATCTCTAAATTCTTTTACATAGTTAAATTGTGGGTGCTTATCGCTTAAAATCTGATCAAAATTTAGTTTATAAGAGTTTTGAAAGAAAGTTAAAATTTTAAAAAATCTCTCTTGTATGTCTAAACTTTTCATATCGCCTATATAAGGAGAAATGAAAATTTGATTTTTAAAAAAACAAGCAAATTCGTTTTTTAACTCACTTCCTAGAGCTAGAATATTTTCTTTTGTATTAAAAATACTTGCTGTATTGATATAAAGTGGGTTAAGGCCTCTTGAAGTCCTTAAAAACATAGTTTTTTCGCTAATAACTTGAGCAATGCTATCATCGCTTGAGTTGTGTATTGTTCTATCATAATCAAGATAAAAATCAAATACATCACTAAGTTGCTCTAAAAGTTTTGTTTCTTCATAAATAATGCTTTGTGAACTTAAATTAGCACTTGTTGCAATGATAGGTTTTTTAAAATGTTCAAAAAGCATTAAATGCGTTCCCATATAAGCTAACATAATACCTATTTTATTGGTATCTGGTGCTAAGCTTTTATGGATATTTTTGCTATTTAAAATAACTATGGGTTTTAAATTTGAAGTTAAAAGTTTTGCTTCAGCTTCATTAATAAAAGCTAATTCTTGAGCCATTTTAAGATCTTTTACCATGATAGCAAAAGGCTTTTTAGGGCGATTTTTGCGTATTCTAAGTTCATTTATAGCATTTTTATTTGTGCTATCACAAATTAAATGAAACCCACCCATACCTTTAAAAGCTATGATTTTACCTTCTTCTAAAAGCTTTGCAAGCAAGATAAAAGCTTTTTCATCTTTGGCTAAAATATTTTGATTTTTATCCTTTAAAAAAATAGTAATTTTACATTTTGGGCATGAAAGTGGTTGAGCATGAAAGCGACGATTAGTAGGTTCTTCATACTCGCTTTGACAAAAAGAACACATTTTAAACTCATCCATAGTCGTATTAACTCTATCATATGGAAGTTTTTTTATAATAGAAAATCTTGGTCCACAATTTGTACAAGTGATGAATGGATATTTAAATCGCGGATTTTTCTCATCGTAAAATTCATTATAGCAATCCTCACAAAGAGCAAAATCACTTAAAATCGGGCTAAATTTTTCACTATCTTGTGAAGTACTTATGATAAATTCATTATAAGTTTTTTGAAGTTTTTTATAAGAAAAGCTAAAATCATCTATCCTAGCTAAAGGTGGTAAATTAGCAAAAAGTTTTTCTTTAAAAATTTTTAAATCATCATTGCCACACTCAAGGATTATAACAACACCTAAGCTATTATTATAAACTTCACCTTTTAAATTAAGCTCTTTAGTTATGTTAAAAACAAAAGGACGAAAGCCAACGCCTTGCACTAACCCTTTAATATGAATTTCATATCCAAAGTGGGACATCACTTAACTTAAAAAATGGTATGTGTTTAAATACATTTTTACTAAGGCTTTTATGCTCAAACAAGCTCCCACTAAGCACGGCACAATCAACTTGTTCTTTAGCCCTTAAATCATCAAATAAATCCCTTAAAAAATACGCCAAACTCTCAACAACACCTAAGGCTATGATTTGATTTTCTACTCCAGCAAGCTTAAAACTCATCACGCTTCTTAAGGTTTTAGTGTAATCAAATTCTTTTTGCTCATTAAGCTTAAAGTCTATCCTAACACCTTTTGCCATTTTACTCTCATCTGCTAAGGTCAAAAGTGCCAATGCTGCTTTTTTCTCGTCTTCATCAAGCTCTAAAATCATCCCTACCATGCCAAAAAGATTAAAAAAATTATTAGCCATATTTAGTTCTTTTCGCACAAGAATAAATTCTTTTTCGTAATTAGCTAATAATCTCTTAGCAACATCATCTTGACTTATAGTTTCATAAAACTCATCAAAGCTTTTTGGTAAATTTAGTTTTAAAAGATTGATTTCTTTATCAAGTAAAATAATATCATCATATTTTTTACTAAGTTCTAAAAGCAAAGGCTTTTTGTCTTTAAAATCAGACAATATACAAGAAATTCTTGCGAAATTTTTATCCTCTTTTTGAAAAATCAAATTTTTAAACTCGGGTAAAATATAATCATAACCCCTACAAACTACTAGTTCATTTTCGATTAAAGCTACTTCAAAATCATCTTCAAAATGTTCTAGCTTTTTAAAATTTAAAAACTTAATTCCTTCTTTTTCAAGTTCAAAACATAAAGCAAACAAGAAAAGATTATCATATATTTTTATTTTAAAATATTCATGATTTAATTGATGATTTTGTCTAAAAATAGCATTAAATTTAAGTTTCATTAGAGGCTTTTCAACCCCTGCTAAGATTTTAAATTGCTCGTTATTGCAAGAAAAAAATGCATTGATATGTTTTGGGTCACAAGGTATTAAAAAATCATCCAATGCTTCATTAAAAATTTCAAAAGCATATATTCCTTTTGGACTTTTAAAATGCATTTTTTCTTTGTTTTTTAATTTTTCCAAGGCTTTTTTTAAATTATCGTAGAAATTTTCTTTAGTGATTTTTATAAATTCTTCTTCTATTTTAAATTCTTCTTCTACAAAAATACCCCATTCATTTTCTAAAAGCTCGCCATTAATATAAGCATTTGCATTGAGTCTTGTTAAAAAACTTCTTTGAGTAAAAGCTTTTTCTTTTTTTATAGGTGTAAAATCTTCTTCTATAACTTTTAAGTCAAATTTGTTTAAAAAAACACTATGGCTGATATTTTCTAAATTAGAACAAAAGGCTTGAATTTCATCTTTTTCGCCTTTAATCTTAATGATGATTTTTTCATCTTTTTGCTCATAATCATACACATAATCTTTAGCATAATAAGCTAACAAATACTCAAAAATATCATTTTTAGATTTATAATCAAAAGTAATTTCTAAAAGCAAGTTTAAAACCTTAAAATTAAATTTTTAAAAATATAAATATAACAATTTTAATTCTAAGGAAAGCTTAAAAATATACTTAAAAAATAAGACTTTTTAAAAAAACTTCTCTTGCTTTATAATCAGGCATAAATTTATATAAAAAATCATAAAATTCTTTTTGATGATGTGGGTAGATTAAATGTGTAAGTTCATGTAAAATCACATATTCTATAGCTTTTATAGGTTTTTGCACAAGTTTTAAATTTAAGTTTATGTATGCTTTTTGATGATTACAAGAACCCCATCTTGAAATCATTTCTTTAATGCAAATTCTTTGCACTTTTCTCTTGTGGACAAATTGCCATTTTTTTACAAAATACTCAAAAATCACCCTAGTACTACGCCTTAAGAAAAGATCTAAGGACTTTTGATTTTTTGCAAAAATTTTATCTTTTTTTATAAGAACTTTTTTATGATTTTCGTTAAAAACTAGCTTGTATTTTTTACCTAAAAAATACATTTCATCACTTGCTAAAACTACTCTTTTTAAAGAAAGTTCTTTTTCTTTGGCTCTAATCCAGCTTTCATTTTTTTCTAAAAATCTTAAAACATCTCTTTGCTCATAATATAGCGGTATGCTAAGCTTGAAAGTTAAATCCCTATCTACCCTAAGTCTTAAGTATTTAAGTTTTTTCTTTTCAAAAGCAAAACGAAATTCTTTAAATTCTAAAATTCCTTTTATACTAGTGCTTTGCCTTGCCATTTTTTACTTTTCCATCTATATGAATTTACTATACCGCGTAAAAACTCATCTGCACAAAAACCTATCCAAACTCCCAAAATTCCAAGTCCAGCATAAAAACAAAACACATAACCAACCGGTAAAGAAACTCCAAGCATAAACACCACTCCACTTAAAAATGGAAATCTCGCATCACCACTTGCTCTTAGTGAATTCACCATGACTATATTAAAAGTTCTTGAGATTTCTAAGAAAATTGAAAGAGTAAAAAGTGGTATCATAAGTTCTTTTAAACTCTCTTCAAGCTTTACTACATCCATGGTAAAATCTTGCAAAACATAATTAAGTAAAGCTACAAAAGCACTTGCTACCACGCTAAAATATAAAGCTATCCATGTATGTTTATAGGCCACATTTAAGTATTTTGCGCCGACTAATTTACCTATGATAATTTCATTGGCTACGCTTATAGCTTGCCCTACTAGCATGATGAGCAAAGAAATTTGAAAATAAATCGTTTGAACGCTTAAATTTTCTTTACCCAAACTTGCTACAAAAGCAAAAGCTATGGTGTATTGTATAAACCATATCAAATGCTCTCCTGCTGCAAAACCACCGATGTTAAAAATCTTTTTAAGCACAGCTTTTTCAAGACTTATCATCTCTTTAATTTTAAGATGAATTTTAAGTTTAAAACTAAGTATTGCTACAAGCATACCAAAGGCGACCAAACGCCCAAGTATATTACTAAGCCCTACTCCAAAAAGCTCTAGTTTGGTAAAATGTAATACATAAAAATTTCCTATAAATATCACAACATTCATCAATAAGGTAGTAAACATAACCCAATAAGCCATATTATACACCCTAATAATAGCAGCCAAAACTATACCCATGGCGTCAAAAAACAAGCAAATTCCAAGCATGTGTAAGTAAATCGCACTATCTTTTAAAAGCTCATTTGGAATTTGTAAAAGATAGAGTAAAAACTCTCCATGCCATAAAATCAAACTTCCGCACACAAAACCAAGCAAAGCATTTAAAAATAAACTTTGATGAATTGCCTTTCTTGCTAGAGTGTAATCTTTAGCCCCTAAAGCTTGAGCAATCACTACGCTACAACCCACACTTAAAAAACTAAAAATAATGATAAATAAATCTGCTACTTGATTACCCGCACCCATAGCTCCAACTAAAAAGTTAGAATATTGCGAAACCATAACGGTGTTGATAATCAAAGAAAAATATCTTAAAAACATTTCTAGCAATATAGGCATACTAAGATGTTTGAGTGAAAGTTGTTTGCTAGCCATAAATACTCTTTTTGATAATAATCTTTTGAAAGTAAAAAGTAATTTTACTTAAAAATTACTTTTTATAAGCTTTATAATATTTCTAAAACAAATTTATCATTTTCATCTTTAAAGGTAAAAACTTTATTTTTACAAGGATAAGATATACTATCTTTTTTCATACTAAATGTTTTATCTTTTAATTTTTCAAGCATAATAGGTAATTCTTTATTAAATAATGCCTTATCAGGAATTCCACACCCATGAGTTAAATTTTTAATAAATTTACCATCTATATCTTTTTCATCTATTAGATGAAAATCTACTTCATAATTTAAGGCTTTTAAAATTTCTATCATAGAAATTTTATGATCAGCTGGAGTTAAATCATCTTTAGCGCTATGATAACTTGTATAAATAATATTTTTATTCTTTTGAGCTTGTAAAATCAAATGATCTTTATTAAGTAAAGCTCTTATTAAATAATTTTCATCAGCAAAATAATAAGGTGAGTTTGGGTTTTTGCGTGTCCAATAAGTTTTAACATTGCAATTTACAATAGTATTTGGGTCACGAAAAGTATAATCTTCTTTATTTAGTTCTTTTCCAAGAAAATACTGCAATGGAGGCAATGCAGCACCTGAATTATCTATCACTCCATCTACATACCAAGGAGCTATTTTAGCACACATTAATGCCACTAAGCCACCGTATGACCCCCCCCGTAAATTTTAGGTAAAGATTTAAATTGAGGATAATTTTTCATTATATCTTTTAAGGCATTGATATGATCGATTGCAGGCATAATGGCAAAATTATTATACTCATTGTTGGGTGGGATAAAAGTGGAAGTAAAATATGCTTGATAATTTTGATCTACCAAATTTTGCCCTTTTAAGCTAGAAATTGCTTGATTTAAATACTCATAATATTGCCAAGCATTATAAGTGTTTAAATTACTTGTATTGATATTTAAATTTTCCAATGCTATTTTTAAATGCGGTAAATCATCTTCCATAAAAGTAGTAGTTGCACTATATTTTTCCACATCCGATCTTCTTTGACAAAAACAATGATAAAATACATTTACAGTTACTACATCAAATTTTTTAGCTATAAAATTTCTATAACTTTCTAGAAAATATATATTTGCATTAGCTCCATACCCACCTATGATAAAAACAATAGCTTTCATTTGCTTACTATCATCATAAGTGATTCTATATTCTAATTTACTTTCTCTTTTTATATTTAATTCTACATCATCACAAGAGTCTATAAAATAAGTTTCATTTTTAAGCATATTAAGCCTTTTAGAAATTTTGATTAATTATATCATCAAAATTTCTAAATAAATAAAAATTATCCAAAAGCTCCATTTAAATAAGATTTTGTTTTTTCTTCTTTAGGATTTTCAAAAAATTCCTTACTCTCTCCAAATTCTACAAGTTCTCCTAAATGAAAAAACGCAGTATAATCAGCCACGCGCTTACCTTGTTGCATGTTATGCGTTACCATGATCATAGAAAGATTATGACTTAATTCTTTAATAAGCTCTTCTATAACGCTTGAAGATATAGGATCAAGTGCAGAAGTTGGTTCATCTAAAAGTAATAATTTTGGCTTTATAGCCAAAGCTCTTGCTATACAAAGGCGTTGTTGCTGTCCGCCAGAAAGTGCTAGAGCATTTTGTTTTAGTTTATCCTTTACCTCCTCAAAAAGCCCTACTTTTTTAAGACAATCTTCCACCAAAGCATCTTCTTCATCTTTGTTTTTAATCATCCCATGGAGTTTTGGAGCATAAGAAATATTATCATAAATGCTTTTTACAAAAACATTAGGTTGTTGAAATACCATTCCAACTTTTTTTCTAAGCACGACTAAATCTTGATTTTTAACATCTTTTCCATCAATCTCAACAAGACCATCGATTTTTGCTATTTTGTCATTCATCCTATTAAAACAACGCAAAAATGTGGATTTTCCACAGCCTGAAGCACCTATTAAAGCTGTGATTTTATTTTTTTGAATTTCCATATTAATATCAAATAAAGCTTGTTTTTTACCATAAAATAAATTTAGATTTGTTGTTTTTGCTATCATTTTAATTTTCCTTGAAAATATCTTCTTAAAAGTATTGCTGCTAAATTTAAAATCACCAAAAGAGATAAAAGCACTATAATCCCTGCTGCTGTTCTTTCTAAAAATGCACGCTCTGGCATAGCTGACCATGAAAAAATTTGAGCAGGTAAAACACTTGTTGGTGCAAAAACACTATTTGCCACATCAGGTATAAAAGCTATCATACCTATAATCATCAAAGGTGCCGTTTCGCCAATAGCTTGAGCTAAAGTTAAAATAGAACCTGTTAAAATCATAGGCATTGCCAAAGGTAGCATAATGCCTTTTATCATTTGAATTTTAGTCATGCCTAAAGCATATGCTGCATTTTTCATATTAATATCCACACTTTTTAAGGCAGCTTTAGTTGAAACAATAATAATAGGTAAGCTCATAATAGCCAAAGTTAATCCTCCAACTAAAGCACTAGAACGAGGCATCCCAAAAAGATTAATAAACACCCCAAGTCCTAAAAGTCCAAATAAAATACTAGGAATACTTGCAAGGTTATTAATACACACTTCTATAAAATGCGTAAATACATTTTGCGGAGCAAATTCTTCTAAATAAATAGCTGCTCCAACTCCTATTGGGATACTTACAACCATACATACTATCATCACAAGTAAAGTTCCAACCACAGAAGCAAAGATTCCTGAATTTTCAGGTGATTTAGAATCTCCATTAAGGAAAAAATTTGTGTTAAAACTTAGTTTGATTTCCTGCTTTTGAACTAGTTCATCAACTAAAGTTTTTTGTTCATCGCTTAGTTTATTATAGTTTTTTTTCATATATTGATCAACTTCAGAATTTGCTAAAAGCCAAGATTTTTCTTTGATTTGACCTGTTCTTATTTTCCTTTGTTCAGCACGCGATAAAAGCTCATATGAAGGGCTATTTCTATCAGCCTGGGCATAAATGTAAGTTTGCTTAAAAGCTCCTATCCCAAGATACCCTACGCTTGATAAAAAAATACAAAGAAAAATAAGGTTTATATAAAGCCCCATTTTACAGAATCTTTTGAAATTTTTTGAAGCTTTTTTTCTTTGTTTAAAAAGTTTTTTCATAAATTTTTCCTTTTATGGAAGCGATTTATCAAATAAACGCTAAAAATATTAATGATTAATGTAATAATAAAAAGCACAAGCCCTAAAGAAAATGCACTTAAAGCTAAAGAACTATCAAAAGCTTGATCACCACTTAATGCTTCTACTATTTTTACAGTCACTGTTGTCATATCTTCTAAAAAATTCATTGTTAAATTTGGACGCAATGAAGCAGCCATAACAACAATCATTGTTTCACCTAAAGCTCTTGAAAGTCCTAAAAGACAAGCTGCAACTATACCTGGCATTGCTTCTGGTAAAATTACTGCAAAAACGACTTCTTTTTTAGTCATACCTAAAGCATAAGCTCCATTTATCCTTTTTAAACTTACAGCTTCAATGCAATCTTGTGAGAGTGAAGCCACTATAGGAACTATCATAATACCCATGATAAAACCTGCACCTAGGGCACTTTGAAAACTAGCTTCTATACCAAAAAGAGAAAAAAACCACACTATAAAAGGAGCTACCACTATGGCTGCGAAAAATCCAAAAACTACAGTAGGAATTCCTGCTATGATTTCTAAAATAGGTTTTAAATAGTTTTTAGATTTTTTACCTGCAAATACTCCAAGATAAATAGCACACATTACACCTAAAGGTAAGGCTGTTAGCATTGCTATTAATGAAATATAAAAAGTTCCCCAAAATAAACTCAAAGCACCAAAAACCCCATGCTTGCTACTTCCATCAGCACCTACAAATGCAGCATCTGCTGCCCACTGACTTGAGAATAAAAAAGTAAATACGCTTTCTTTTTGAAAAAATTTTAATGCCTCTATTAAAATAGTTAGCATAATAGCAAAGCTTACTACTACGCTAACAAAAGCACAAAGAAAAAGCGTTAATTTTATTATTTTTTCTTTTATCAATTTTTCATCCTAAAAATTAAAAAACTTTCCCTGCTTTAACAAGCTCATCAGTTAATAAACCTTTTTCTTCTATATGTTTTTGGGTTTGTTTTAATGTTTTTTCATCCAAAGGAACTAATCCTATTTTTTCTAATTCTGCTCCGCTTTTAGCTAAATCATCACTCATATAAATTTTTGCAAATTCAAATACTTCTGGATTTTTCTTAGCATTCATATATATAAACAAAGAACGAGCTAGTTTATATTTTCCTTCGGAAATATTCTTCTCATCAGCTTTTACACCATCAATATCAACTGCATTAATCTTATCATCATTACTAGCTAAAAATCCGTATCCAAAAAGCCCAAAAGCTTCTTTATCAACAGAAAGTTTTGAAACAATTAAATTATCGTTTTCTCCGCTTGGTATAAATGCTCCATCTTGGCGTATAGTTTTATATGCACCTTTATATTCAGGAATTTTTTTAGAAATATCTACCATTACAAGCTCTTCTATACTATCTCTTGTTCCTGAACTTGATGGAGGACCATAAATTGTAATTTTTCTATTTGGTAGATTTTTATTGATTTGTTGCCAATTTGTATAAGGATTTGGGACTAATTTTCCATCTTGTGGAATTTCTTTGGCCAAAGCTAAAAATAACTCATGTAAGCTTATATTTAATGGAGCATTGATTTTATTTTGAGCTAAAACTATGCCATCATAGCCTATCATAATCCCGACTATATCACTCACACCTGATTTTTTACAAGTTTCAAATTCACTTGGCTTGATTGCTCTTGAAGCATTAGAAATATCAGTAATTCCCTCGCAAAACACTTTAAAACCACCACCTGTGCCAAGACTTTCAACTATAGGTGTTTTTGTATTTTTTATAGAAGCATACTCTTCAGCAACAAAAGAAGTAAAAGGATAGACAGTAGATGAACCTGCTATTTTTAATTCTGCCGCGTTTAAACTAACAAAGGTAGCCACACTTAAAGCCAAAAGTTTTTTCATTTTTTCTCCTTGTTTTAAAAAAGTAATGAAAATTTAAAAAAACTTGGAAACATTTTGGATACATGTATTTTTTGATATAATTTTATATGCTAAATGTTATTTTGATAGAAGATGATAAAGATTTAAATGAGTTAATTAGTTTAAGACTTAGTCAAGAAAATATAAAAATTTATAATTATTTTGATTTTTTTGACTTAGAAACCTTTCTAGATACAAATGAAATAGACTTAATCATCATGGATAGAAATTTACCAAGTGGCGATAGTGTAGAGATGATAAAACAATTAAGAAAAAAAGGTTATATGGAGCCTGTGATTTTTCTTAGTGCAAAGACTTTACAAAAAGATATTTTAGAAGGTTTTGAGCAAGGCTGTGATGATTATATATGCAAACCTTTTGATTTTAATGAACTTTTATTTAGAATCAAAGCTGTAACTAAAAGAAATAAAACTCCAAAAGAACAAATTTCTTATCAAGATTTTACTTTATATATAGAAGAAAGAAAATTAATTTATCAAACAAATACATTTGAAAATTTATCAACCCTAGATGTAGAATTACTCAAGTGTTTTTTTAATCACAAAAATCAACTTCTAAGCCGTCAATTTTTAAGTGAGCAGGTATGGAAAAATGACACAACAAGCGATAAGACAATCAATACGGCTATTTTAAGATTAAAACAAAAAATTCCACAAATTAAAGAAAATATCATTTCAGTGCGCTCGGTGGGTTATAAATTGTGTTAAAAATCAGAAATTTTTTTGCTTTATTTTTTATATGTTTTTGTATATTTTTTATAGGATTGTTTTATTTTGTTAATGAGCAATATATAAATAACACTATAAAAAGCACTTATGAGCAAAAATTAAAAACTTTGAATGATACATTAAAATTTAGCATTATAAAAACACTCAATACAAACAACATTCAAGAATTTTCTCAACAAACAAGAGCAGATTTTATAATCAAAAAAGATGGAAAAACCATCTCATCTTTAGATGATTTTGATTTTTTTAAAAATCAATTTAACGCAGATTTTACACATGAATTTTTTAATAATAAAGAAATTTATTATAAAGCTTATCAATATGAAGGATATAAATACATCATCATTGTTTATCCAAAAATAAATGCAAAAATACAAGATTTTTGGATAAAAAATATTTTGATTTTTTTGCTTTTTTTAGCAGTATTAACTGCAATATATATTTTTATATTTAACTTTTTTAAAAAATACTTTCAAGAATTACTTTTGTTTATTAAAAATATAAAGAATCAATCAGAATTTCATTTT
>NZ_JAKMRU010000018.1:0-35776 GCF_025772235.1 Campylobacter sp. IFREMER_LSEM_CL1085
TAAAACATAAAAATAATTATTTTTTAGCAAAAAGAATACCAACTTTTTGCTTAAGTATAAAAAAGGATACATAATGCAAGATTGGATTATAGCTGGCGTGATTATAGCTATCTTATCGGTTATGTTTGTAATCATAAAGATAAAGGAAACAAAATGATAAGAGCATACGCAAACACCATATCAAATATACTCAGCAATGAAAAATCTATAAAAAAAGACACGCTTTTTAAAAGAATGAACATAAAAGAAAGTGAATTTAATGAAGCTTTGAATTTTTTACTTGATCATAATTTTGTAAAACTAGAAGCTATTAGTGATGGTTTATTTGAAACCATTATAGTTCATTATGAGGGTAATTGAATGTGTATTAATGACAAAATTAAAGAAAAGTTAGGGTTAAAAACTTTTGATGAGGTAGAAAGAAAACTCAATTTGAAAAATCAAACTTTAAAGGTTTGGCTTAGCAATAAAAGCAAAACAAATTCTAAAGTAGAAAAAGCACTTTTAAGACTTGGTTTTTTGAATGAGGATTTGAGATTATCTAAGAGATTGAAAGATTTAAAACTAAAGCATAAAAAATTTACAGCTTTGATAGAAGAAAAAACAAAAACCATACAGGAGATTTCTGAACTTTTAAAAGAAATTGATGAGGTAGCTTGAAAACCTCATTAAGCACATTTTCTAAGTGTGCTTAAAAGGTTTTTAAAAGCTTGAAACTAGGTTTTAAGTGAATTTCCTTATTGCTAGCTTGGTGATCAAGCTAGCGTGTTCTTTATTTATCACACTCCACGGCGACGGGTGGGAAAGTGGGCTTTTTTAAAAAGCTTTGTTAAATGGTCAAAATACCAAAAGTTTAAATAACTTTGAATGCAGGCTCTATGTTTTGACATAAGTAGTGTTTAAATGGGAGTTAAACTCCCTTATAAGCCATATTAGCTTTCTTTATTTTGAGTAACCACCTTTATGGTGGTTTTTAACTTCCATTTATGCACTATAAAAAGGAAGAAAATGTCTTTTAAAGAAAAAATTAATACAGCCATAGAGCACGCAAGAGCTTTGGCTTTAATTAACAAAGAATGCTTAGATTTAATTGACTACATGGAAGAGTGTGATGAGGATGAATTAAGATCTAACCTAGATGACTTAAAAAAACTCTTGATAAAAGCAAAAGAATTATTGAAAGGATAGTAATGAATTTTAAGCCCATACAAAAAGAAAATGATGCATTTAAAAAAGCAAGAGAAATAGAAAGTTTAATAAGTGAGCTTAGCTCAAAGGGATTTAAACTTACAAAGGCAAATTCAAAATCTTTAGTTATGAAAAAAGGTTTTGATAAGGTAGCAAAATAACAAAAAAGAAAGGAATAAAATGCAAAACATAGGCTATGATAGTATCAAATTTGTAATCCCAAAATTTGCATTTTATAAATTTCTTAAAAAACATGATTTACACACAAAGCTTAGAAAAACAAACCGCAATAAAGCTATAGAAAAATACACAAAAGAGAAGTTTAAAAATATCAAAACAAAAGATAAGTTTTATGAGTTTAAGGTTAGGTATATAAACATCAAACCTAGAAATAAAAGTTTATCAAATACCATAATAGTGATAGAAAATTCAAAAGACACCCATGAAGTTGCTAGAAAAAATAAAAAGAAAAAAGACTTTTATGTAGAAGTACAGTTTAATGGTCTTTTTCAGCCTAGCAAAAGTGTGGTAGCTGATGTGTATAAGGTGTTAAGTAAAATGGTTAAGAGGTTTAAGGCTTATAGTTTTGATATAGCTTGTGATTTTTGTGATGAAAGTGCTTCTATGAGAAAATATGAAGAACATTTGCATGAGTTGTCTTTAAATAAAAAAATCAAAGGCGAAATGGTTTTTTATAAAAAATCTCTTTATGTAAATGGGGTGCATAGTAAGTTTTTTGATCTTGATAGAATTTTGATTTATGATAAGTATGAAAAGCAGACTAGTTATCACAAAGAAAAAATCAAAGAAGAATTTAAAGACTGGAAAAGATTAGAATTAACTTTCAAACTAAACTATAAATTTTTAAAATACATACAGCATAAACACATTCATGATGCTTTAGATTTTATATATGATTTTATAGCTTTACTAGGTAAAACATATAGCTTTACAAAAGAATTATTACTTATTAAACAAACAAAATATTTAATCAATCCAAGATGGACAAAAGATATAAAACCATATGCATTAAAGGATGTTGCATGAGTATCATAACACATATAATTGAGGCTAATGAAATAGCTCGTGCATGTTTAAAAAATGACTTAAAATATAGTTTGAAAGAAGCAAGGATTATCAATAGTGCAAATGAAAGAATGTTGTGTTTTTATTTTGATAATCCTTTTGCTATAGATTTGTTTGAAAGAAACAAAGAAAGTATCAAAAATGACTTAAGATGTGAATACAAGAAAAAAATCAAACTTTATAAACGCATTGATTTTGTATTTTACGATATTTGCTCAAAAAACACTAATGAGCTTAAATCAAGAACAACAGAAGAAAAACAAATACTTCAAAGGGGTATAGATATGCTTGAAAATATTATAAAAAGGAGTAAAAATGGAAAACATAGATAATCAAAATAATCTAAAAGAGCTATCTATGAAAATTGTATCTTTACATAAAGCTATAGAGCATGCAGAGTATGAAAGAAGTGCTTTAAATTCAGCCATTAAAGAGTATAAAGAAGATTTAAAAACAGCTATAAGAGAGCTTGAGCAAATGAAAGAACCTAATCTTTTTAATCAAGAAAATATAGAGGAATGAAATGCATACACCTAAATTATTTAATGATCACTTTCAAAACTACAAAAGGTATCATATACCAAAAGCACAGCTTGTAATAGCTGATATACCTTATAATCTTGGAAATAATGCTTATGCGAGCAGTCCTGAGTGGTATATAGGTGGTGATAATAAAAACGGCGAGAGTAAAAAAGCTAACAAGTCTTTTTTTGACACTGATCATAATTTTAATGTTAATGAATTTATGCACTTTTGTAGCACTATGTTAATAAAAGAGCCAAAAGAATGTGGCAAAGCACCATGTATGATAGTTTTTTGCTCTTTTGAGCAACAGTTCATGTTAATAAATGTGGCAAAAAAGTATGGTTTTAAACACTACATTAATTTAGTCTTTAGAAAACAAAATTCTTCTCAAGTTTTAAAAGCAAATATGAGAATAGTTGGAAATTGTGAATACGCATTGCTTTTTTATAGAGAAAAACTTCCAAAATTTAACAATGATGGAAAAATGATTATGAATTGCTTTGAGTGGGTAAAAGATAAAGATATTAACAAAATACATCCTACCCAAAAGCCTGTAAAACTTTTAGAAAGATTGATTAGCATTTTTACTGATGCTGGGGATGTGGTTATAGACCCTTGTGCTGGGAGTGGAAGCACATTGGTTGCTGGTGCAAATCTTAATCGCAAGGCTTATGGATTTGAAATTAAAAAAGATTTTTTTAAAAGTGCAAATGAGATTATGTTTAAACATGTGGAAAGAAGTTTGTTTGCATGATTAGAAAATAACAAAATAATATAGGTGAAACAAAACGAAGACTTGATGATTTAATAAATTATAATTATCAGATTTTAAAAGATAAATTCAATAAAAGATTAAACATAAAGGAGACAAAATGCTACAAATGATGAAAGATTTTTTAGATCAAAGAAATTTGATAGAAAAACACTTAGAAGAAATAAAACAACAATTATCAAAAATGCTTAAAGAATTTCTTTCTATAAGAAATGATCTTTCATTTTCTAATGGATGTAACTCTTTAGAAGAAGAAATTAGACATTATTGGAAGATAGAGGCTTGGCTTGATGTAGAGCTTAAAAGAATATGTATAAAGCTTATAGATACAAGAGTTTCTTATAATAGTTTTGATTTTGAGAATGTCAAAGTATTATTAGCACATACTTTAAGTTATGAAGAGCAAAAAGCCATTATAAAATCACTCAATTTAGAAACAAACATTAAAAAGGATTAATATGAAATTATTAAGTACAAAAGAAGTTGCACAGTATTTGGGTTTTAGCGTTGATAGGATAAGAAAAATGAGAATGAGAAAAAATCAAGCCATTTATAACTTTCCAAAGGGTGTTAGAGTAGGAAAAGTTTTAATGTATGAAAAGAAAGAAATCGATGATTGGATAAAATATTGCAAGGTTAGCTAAGCTTTCCTGCAAGTTTTTCTATATAATCTCCCCACCACTGCATTAATCTTCTTTTTAATTCTATATTTTTACTTCTATTGTAAGCTTTTAATATTGCATTTTTTTGCTCATGAGCTAAGCATTGTTCTGCTATATCCATACTTACTCCATGTTCTAATTGCTTTTCGTTTGCAATGCTTCTAAACATAGCACGAAATCCATGTGCGCTTTGAATTCCTTTATATCCTAAGCGTTTATTGGTATTGCATGTGATATTTTCACTATTACATCCTTTTTTAGAAGAACCAGCAAAAACATAATCATTGACTTTAATTGCATATTGATTTTTTAATATACTTATGGCTTGTTTGCTTAATGCTATATTATGCTCTTTACGCATTTTCATTTTTTGAGCTGATATAGTCCAAATTTCATTTTTAAAGTCTATCTCATCCCAAGTAGCTTTTATAACATTGCCAGGTCTTTGGGCTGTTAAAAGCACAAAAAGCATTAAATTTTTATGACTTTGTTTGATATCTGAATGTATTAGAGTATTTATATATTCTTTAATATCAGATTCATCTAATAGGGTAGGTTGGTGTATAACCTGATTTGGTTTTTTAAATACAATATTGTTTTTGATAGAAGCTACGGGATTGTTTTCTATGATCTCAAGTTGTAAAGCATATTCAAATACTTTATTTATCCATATCTTTGCTTTTTGAAGCGTAGCGCTTTTATGCTCTATGGTCTTTAAAATATTAACAATATCTACTCTTTTTATATCATTAATATTTTTATATTCTAAAGATTTAAAAATACCTTCTTTGTAGCTTAGACCTCTTTGGATTGTTTTCGCTGCTAAATTACTCTTTCTTGCATTTTCTAATACTTCATCATATAATACGCCAAATTTCAATCTTTTTGCATTGCTTATGTTTTGACCCTTGGCTTTTAGTTTGTGCGAATTTATAGCTATTTCTCTAAGCTCTGCTAGGGAAAGCAAGGGGTATTCCCCAAGTGTTATATAAGTATCATTAGCTTGTCTTGTTTTAAATAGTTTTCTACCACTAGGATAAACAAAAACATATAATCCCTTTATACTAGGATCGCTAAATTTTATAAATTTTTTACCATTATCGCATTTTACGCTTTTTAAGAAACTATCTGTAAGTTTATTAATTTTTGCCATTTTTATTCTTTGTATTATTGTAAAAAGTAACCCATTTAGTAGCCCACTTTTTTAAAAGTAACCCACTTTTTTTGCAATATTTTAACACAAAAAATAACAAAATAGAATAAAAAAGAATGTTTATATAATCCCTTAAATATAGGATTTTAAAGATAATTTATTGAAAAATAACATTTGGGAGTAAAAAACAAATGGTGCCCGAGGTCGGACTCGAACCGACACAAGGTTGCCCTTACCAGATTTTGAGTCTGGCGCGTCTACCAGTTTCACCACTCGGGCTTTTTGAAAGTTTTAAAATAATTAAATAGAATATGGGATTATACTAAAAAAAAATTAAAACAATATAAAATATTTTATATAAAAAATTTAAATATCATTAAAATTTGGAACTTTTTTTGCTTGTAAATAATTAAAAAATTTATTTGCGGAGCAAAATAATGAGAATTAGCAATCAGTATAATTACTACACTTCTATACAAAACTACACAGATGGTCAGTCTTTGCTTAATAAATATAATTTGCAGCTACAAACAGGTCAGCTTATTCAGCATTCTTGGGAAAATGCAAATGTTTATATTAATGGCTCAAGATTAGAATATGAGATGGCAAACATAGGTCAAATAGTTCAAGGAACTCAATCTGCTATGGAGCTAGCAAAAAACACAGATACTGCCTTGAAAAATATCACAGAACTTTTAGAAAAATTTAAAACATTACTCACAAAAGCTGCAAGTGATGGTAATTCTCAAGAATCAAGAGAGGCTATAGCAAAAGAACTCAAACTTGTAAGAGATTCTATTGTAAATATTGCTAATACTAGTATCAATGGGCAATATCTCTTTGCAGGATCAAATAGTGCAAATAAACCTTTTGATAATTATGGAAATTATACTGGGAATAAAGATAATATTTTTGTAGTAAGTGGTGCTGGCACCCAAATTCCTTATAATATACCTGGATGGGATTTATTTTTTAAGCCTGATTCAAATATCAATAAAATTATTTCAACAAATGTTTCTTTTACTGATGCTCGTTATCCGGACAAAAAAGAATTTTTAACCGGAGAATCTAAATTTTCACATTTAATAGGCCAAAACTATGTTCAAAATGGAGAACTTGATCCAGATAAAAATTTTCAAGATAGCTATGATGAGAAACTTCCTTTCCCGCATTCAGCTATGTATATTCAAGGCGTTAGACCCGATGGAACAAGTTTTAAAGCTACTTTAGATATAGATCCTGATGCAAAAATTGAAGATGTATTAAAAAATATTGGAAGATTATATGGAAATACAGAGGGAAATGAGGTTGTTAAAGTAGCATTAAATGATAGCGGACAGATAGAAATAAAGAGTTTAAAAGAAGGAAGTAGTTCTTTAGATTTTCATGCTGTTGCTTTAACTCCACAGCTTCAAGATGCAGAACAAATCAAAGCCTTAAGTGCTGCTGCTCAAAGAGAAGGTATTAGCATGGAGGATGTAACCAATCGTATTATGCAAGCAGCACACGGAGGAAATTTAAATAACACTAGAAATCCAGTAACAGTAGAAGTTGGCGGCGAGCAATTTACTGTAAACTTGCACAAAACAGATTTTATTAAAAGTAACATCAATGGTGATAAAACTAATGGGGCTAGTTATGATGTGCCTTTTGAAAAAGATGGAAATACTGTTTTTGGCAATGTTTCTCAAGTGATTAAAGGTACAAGTGAATATGCTACTGATAGTACAAAGTTAAGTGAAGTTGTAGCAAATGCCAATGGAAGCATGCAAGGTCAACAGCTCCAAATGGAAATTGTTTCTAAAAGTGGACAAACTTATAATGTAACTATAAATTTGGAAACTTCAACTGTAAGTTATGTTAATCCAAACAATCCTAATCAAACTATAAGTTTTCCTATTACTCACTCTCAATATAATGAAAATACAGGTAATGCAGTGGGTATGCAAACAAGACCTGAAGATATTACTTATGGCCAGTTAAATGATATTATCGGTATGTTTGCAAGTGATAATGTTCCTACAGCAACTATTACTCCAAATGCAAACGGAACTATTAATAATAATGATTTTCAAACTATCCAACAAGACATAGCTGATTCTAAAGGTTTTGTTGAAGTTAGTATGGACTATAAAGGTCGTATAAGTATTACTGATAAATTTTCAAGTAACACTAATATAGGTCTTACTATTAAGGATTCAAATTCAAATAGCGGTTTTCCTCCAGCAGGTACTTCTGTAAATGGATCAGGTTTTGTATTTAGTGCAAATAATTCTTTAACTATTGATGATCCAAATGTTGATTTGATTAAAGATTTAGATGAGATGATAGATGCTGTTTTAAATGGCAGTATGAGAGCTGACTCAGAAGGAAGTGATCCTAGAAATACAGGTTTACAAGGGGCTTTAGAAAGAATAGATCATTTGCAAGATCATGTTAGAAAAATGCAAACAACCATAGGAGCTTACACTAATAATATAGAAGAGACAAATAAAAGAATGACTTTTTTAAATATCAATGTAGCTTCTATTAAAAGCGGTGTAACTGATGCTGATTATGGGCAAACTTATATGCAGTTTATGCAAACTATGGTATCTTATCAAGCTATGCTTTCGGCTACTTCTAAAATTTCTCAAATTAGTTTATTAAACTACTTATAATTTTTTGATATAATAGCTTTTTTCTTTATAAAGGATATATTATAAAAAAAGAAGCTATTTTTGTTATTTCTAATATTTTTATTTTTTATTTTTGCTTAAGTGCTTTGATACCCGATCAAGCTTTAGTAAGTATTATAGGGTATTCCTTGGCAAAACTTAGTTATTTTTTATTTGGATCATTGACTAAATTTTACCCTTTTGTCTTTTTTTGGTTTAATTATCTTTTGTATAAAAATAACTATAATTTTGAACTTATAGAGCGTAGATTTAGTGTGGCTGTTTTTGCTTGTATTTTTGCTTCACTTATTTTTGCTTCAGCGTTCTTGCAAGATAAAGGCTATATAGCCTCTGCTATGTTTGTAATCTTAGATGGACTTTTTGGAAAAATAGGAAGTTTAATCTTGGTGATTTTGCTTTTAGCTTTTGCTTTTAGTATTTCTTTTCCGCAAATTATCAAAGAGGTATTTAAAATAGAGCTTGATTTTGATTTTTATTTAAAACTTGAAACTTTAATTAAAAATAAAATTTTTGGCTTTTTTGGTGGCGATAAGTATGAAAATGAAACTAAAGAAGAGCAAGAAAAGCTCAAACAAGAGCTTTTAATTAAAGATAAAACAGAAGAATTTATCAAGGAAAAAGAGCTACCAAAAAAAGAAATCCAAGAGAATAAAAAATTTAACCTTGAAGATTTAAAAAATCAAGAATTAGAAGAGGTTGTGATTAGTGAAGAGGATAAAAAGCTAGGTTCAAGTTATATTCATGAGCTTTCAGAGCCTATTGCAAGTTTTGCTCAAAAAGCTAGTCAAATAAATATAAAGGAAGATGAAATGACCCCTGAAGAGTATTTATTAAAATACAAAAATAAAAGTGAAGATATTTATACTCAAACTTTAAAAAGTAAAAATTTAGATGAACCAAGCTATAAAAGACGCAATATGGATTTAAACGAAAACAAAGAAGAGGTGATAGAAGAAAATTCTTTGTTTGCCAAAGAGCTTAAAGAGCGTGAGCAAATGCTACAAAAAGCTAAATTGCTAGAAGAATATAAAGCCTTGCAAAAAGAAAAAATCTTAGAAGAGCTTAATGAGGATTTTAAAAAAATTGAAGAATTAAATGCTATAGAAGCACAAAAAGAAGCTGAGTTTAAAAAAATTCAAAATAAAACTAGCTTTTTAGGGGTAAAAGAATTTAAAGATGAAGATTTTATTCCGCAAAATGAAGTAAAAGAACTTGATTTTAGTGAAGATGATTTTGCCAAGCCTATTAGTATAGAAGAGCTAAGAAGTAAAAGAAACTATGAAAATCCTTTTGTAGTAGAAGAAGCACAAAATGAAGTTAAAGAAGAAAAAATTCCATTTGAGATTACCCAAGAGCCTATAATAGAAGTAATAGAAAATAAAACACACCATTCTATCACTAATGAAGTGAGTGAAAATAAAGCTTTATTAAAAGATCTTGACTTTGGGAATTTTGAAAAACCAAAAGATTTTTCTTTACCACCTTTAGATTTTTTAACTATGCCAAAAGAAGGCAAAAGCGAGATAAATGAAGAAGAAATAGATAGAAAAATTTATGATTTATTGGAAAAATTAAGACGCTTTAAAATAGGTGGAGATGTAGTTAGAACTTACACAGGTCCTGTTGTAACTACTTTTGAATTTCGCCCAGCAGCAGATGTTAAAGTAAGTAAAATTTTATCATTACAAGATGATTTAGCTATGGCTTTAAAAGCTCAAACTATAAGAATTCAAGCTCCAATTCCAGGTAAAGATGTAGTGGGAATTGAAGTTCCAAATGAAAAAATCGATACGATTTACTTAAGAGAAATTTTAGAAAGTGAGGTATTTAAAAATTCTAGCTCACCTTTAACTATAGCTTTAGGTAAAGATATAGTAGGCGATCCTTTCATCACAGATCTTAAAAAGCTTCCTCATCTTTTAATAGCAGGAACTACAGGAAGTGGTAAAAGTGTGGGTATAAATTCTATGCTTTTATCTTTGCTTTATAGAAATTCGCCAAAAACCTTAAGACTTATGATGATAGATCCTAAAATGCTTGAATTTAGTATTTATAATGATATTCCACATTTACTTACACCGGTAATTACTGATCCTAAAAAGGCGGTAAATGCTTTATCAAATATGGTGGCTGAAATGGAACGCAGATATCGTTTGATGGCTGAAGCAAAAACTAAAAATATAGAAAATTACAATGAAAAGATCAAAGAACAAGGTGGAGAAATTTTACCATTTATTGTAGTGATTATTGATGAGTTGGCTGATTTAATGATGACAGCAGGTAAGGATGTAGAGTTTTATATAGGTCGTTTAGCACAAATGGCAAGAGCAAGTGGAATTCACTTGATCGTAGCCACGCAACGCCCTTCAGTAGATGTTGTTACTGGTGTTGTAAAAGCAAATTTACCAAGTAGAATTTCTTATAAAGTAGGGCAAAAGATAGATTCTAAGGTTATTTTAGATTCTATGGGAGCTGAAAGTTTATTAGGGCGTGGAGATTGTTTATTTACCCCTCCTGGTATGAGTGGTTTAGTGCGTTTGCACGCACCTTTTGCAAGTGAAAATGAAATCGAAAATATTGTAGAGTTTTTAAAAGCTCAACAAGTAGTAGAATATGATGAGAGCTTTTTAAAAGATGATAGTCAAGATGGAGCTTATAAAAGAAGTGAATTTGATGATGGAGATTTAGATGAACTTTATGAAGAAGCAAAGGCTGTAATCTTAGAAGATAGAAAAACTAGTATTTCTTATTTGCAAAGACGCTTAAAAATAGGCTACAACCGCGCAGCAAATATTATAGAACAACTTTCACAAACAGGTGTTTTAAGCGAACCTGATGCAAAAGGCCAAAGAGAAATTTTATAATCAATTTCTTATTGCCTTGTTATGATCTTTTAAAGTAGAGGTAAAAATATGCTTATTGGTTTTTTTATCTCTTACAAAGTATAAATATTCTGTTTTAGCAGGAAAAATAGCTGCCTTAATAGCTTCAAATGAAACATTACACACAGCTTCTTTTGGTATGCCATTAAATTTATAAGTATTGTAAGAACTATTATCTGATCTTATTCTTTGTGGAGTGATTTTTTCATGAGAGTATTTTCCATAATTTAATGTCCCATCCATTTGAAGCTTCATGCCTTTTCTTAAGCGATTTCTAATCACAGATGAAACTATAGGCATTTCTTCATTACTCGCTGCTTCTTTTTGTATAATAGAAGCAATGATGATATATTCATGCCATTTTTTTTCATTGTATTCTCTAAAAATTTTATAAGAAAGTTTTTTAAATTCACTTGCAGAGTAAGCCAAAAGATATTTTACTAAAAGCTCTTCTGTAATGCCTTTTGGAATTTTATAAGTTTCGGGAAAAAGCATACCTTCTTTAAAAGGGCTTTGTTTGTAAAATTCTTGCATTAAGGTTTTGGCATTTAAATTTAACTTTGGTGCTAATTCTTCAAAGAAAATTTCAGTCGTTTCCCCAGGAATTAAAGTAATAGTTTCAAGTGCTGCTTTAGCGACGGTAAGCTTATGTAAAAATTCAGCTCTATTTAGTTCTTTTGTGCCTATATTTATCCAGCCAGATTGTGGATGGCCTAAAAAATATAAAGTATATTTATCAATATTGCTCATTTTATAGTTATTTTTATCTAATTGCGTTATAATCTTACTAACAGAACCTTGTGGTATAAAAACTACAGAGTTTGTTTTTATAGGTAAAAGTAGATAATAAAAAATGGATAAAAGAAAAATTAAAATCAAATCACAACATATTAAAAAAATTCTTAAATTTTTAGCATTACCTATGATACTTTTCATTGTTTTGTTTATTTACCTCAAAAATGGAATTTACATAGAAAAATTAGAAATTTCTTCTATTAATTTGGAGAAATTATATATTAAATTAGATAAAAAACTCATTTTAAATGCAAAAAAAGTTATAGTAAATTCTCAAAATCAAAACACTCAAAATGAAACTAGTGCGAGTAAAGCTGTACAGCTTATCAAAGATGTAAAATATATTTATTGGTTTTTTCAAGAAATCAATATAGATGAAATTTTTGTTAATAACTATCCCGTGGAATTAATTTATAAAAATAATCTATTTTTTGTAAACAGTAAAAATCTTTTAGTAAAAGTCAATTTAAAAATTAGTGATAAAAATATACAAGCTAATATTGATAATTTTCTTTTAAAAGATCATAACCTTAGTGTAGTTGGCTCTTTACTTATCAATCCTAAGACAAAATTTTATACTTTTAAAGGAGAAATTGATAGTGATTTTTTAAAAAGTGATGTCAAATTCTCACTTAAAAGAGAAGAAATTGCTTATGAATTAGAAAATATAAGCTCAAATAATATTTCAAAAATTTTTGATATTTTAGTGGAAAATGGAGTGCATTTGCCTTCTAATCTTGCTCTTTGGGTGGGCGGTAAGGTAAAGGCTGATTTTTATTTTATAGAGAAATTAAATGGCTTTGCAGATTTTGGAAAACATAGATATTATTTGAATGATATTAGTGCTAAAGGTTATGTAAATAATTTGAAGGTGGTTTTAGATAAAGGTATAGATCCTATCATTAGTCCTTTTGTAAGGCTTGAATTTAATAAACAAAAATTAGAATTTATCTATGATAAATTATATTTTAACAATTATAATCTCAATCAAAGTCAAATTTATATAGACAATATGCTAAATGAAAAAGCAGGAATTTATATACGCATAAAAAGTGACAATGCTAGAGCTGATTATAGAGTGAATAAAATTTTGCGTTTATATGGTATAAAATTACCATTTTTACAAAACAATGGTGTTGCAAAGACTGATTTAGTTTTGAAAATTCCTTTTGAACACCCTGAAAGAGTTTCATATAAAGGAAATTTTGATATTGTAAATTCTAATATAAATATAAGTGACTTTAAAATCATACAAGCAAATATTGATTTACAAAAAGATAAATTAGAGATTAAAAATGCAAGTGTACAAAGTGAATTAATCAGCGGTGATTTTAATGCAAGTATTGATTTAAAGCAAAAAAAAGGTGATTTTAAGACCTTTATAGCAAATTTAAAATTACCACAAGATAGCTTAAAAATGGAAAATAAATTTCTTGATTTAGATCTTAACTATGATAAAAATATCAGTTTATATAATAAAGAGCTTACTACGACTTTAAATTTTGATCAAGGTATGTCTGTTTATGTTGCTAAGCTTGCAAAGTATAAGACTTATTCTAAATTAATGCAAAAAAATAATGTGCATGATGGAGAGTTGTCATTAGACACTTTAAATTTTAAAGATTTTGATGTAGATATAAATAATACCACTTTTGAATCATTTTTACTCTATAAGGATAATAATCCTTATGAGTATGATAGTTTTAGTATAAAAATAAAGGGAGAAGATTTTAATTTAACTAGCGCAAGTGGTAGTGTTTTTGCACAAAAAGACAATGATGATATTAACATTACTTTAAATAATGTTAATTTATTATTTTCAGAACAAGATACAGAAAATACACTAGATAATCTTGAAAATTCAAATTACAATATCAGTGCTAAAAATATAGATTTGATCTTAAAAGATTTTAACAAAACTTTAGATTTTGATCAATTTAATGCTAAAATCAAAAAAGACTATATAAAAGCTTGGGCTAATAGAAATGAGTCTAAATTTGAGCTTTTGCTTAAAGAAAATCAAATGCAAATTAGAGCTTTAAAAATGGATGATGATTTTCTAAATACTTTTATGCGTCAAAATGTTTTTGAAAAAGGCGAGTTTAATCTTTATGTAGATGGTAATAGTACTGATTTTTTTAAAGGCAAATTTTTATTTAAAGATACTTATTTAAAAGATTTAAAATTTCATCAGCAACTCTTAAGTTTTATTGATACCATACCTAGTTTGATTTTATTTAAAGCTCCAACTTTTAATGAAAAAGGTTTTAGTGTAGAAAATGCTGGTATAAGTTTTAATCGCAAAAAAGATCTTTTTGAAATAGATGCGCTAAATTTTAATGGTGATAGTGCAGATATTTTAGGTCAAGCTAAAATCAATTTAAGAAGTAGTCAAGTGGATGGTTTATTAGAGCTTAGAACGCTAAAATCAGCTAGTTCGGTTATTTCTAAAGTTCCAATTATCAATCAAATTATATTAGGCAAAGACAGGCAAATTAGCACACAAATTAAACTAGGTGGAACAATTGATAATCCCGAGTTTAAAACTCAACTTATCGCACAAAGTTTGCAACTTCCTTATCATTTGATAAAAAATATTTTTGAATTACCGACAAATTTAGTTAAATAATACCACAAAGGAGCTAAGATGAAAATTACCATCATAGGAGCAGGAAATGTCGGTGCAAGCATTGCTTATGCTTTAATTTTAAGAGAATTAATAGATGAGATTATATTGATTGATATTAATAAAGACTTGCTTTTTGCTAGAGAATTAGAACTAAGTCAAAGCATAGCCGCTTTTAATTTTGATATTAAAATAACTTGTACGGATGATTATACATACTCAAAAGATTCTCAAGTGGTTATTTTTAGTGCAGGTGTAGCTAGAAAAGAAGGTCAAAGTAGAGATGAGCTTTTTGCTATTAATTCTAAAATTATGCTTGAGTGTGCAAAAAATATTAAAAAATTTAACAACGATCCTTTGTTTATCATAGTAAGCAATCCTGTAGATTTTTTACTCAACGCTCTTTATGAAAGTAAATTATTTTCATTAAAAAAAATCATTGCTATGGCAGGTGTTTTAGATAATGCTAGATTTAAATATGAAGTGAGCAAAAAATTAGATATAAAAACTTCTTATATAGATACTAAGCTTATAGGTTTTCACAATGATAGTATGGTTTTGGTAAAATCTCAAAGTAAAGTGCAAAATAAAGCTTTAAGTGAAGTCTTAAATAAGCAAGATATTGTTCAAATTGAACAAGAGGTTAAAACCGGTGGTGCTAAAATTATAAAATATTTAAAAACTTCAGCCTATTTAGCTCCTGCTAGTGCTTGCGTGAGAATGATAGAGGCTTTAAAAAGTGGAGAATTTTTACCAGTATGTGTGATTTTAGATGGAGAATATGGCATAAGAGAAAAAGCTTTTGGAGTTATGGCAAGGATTAGTCTTGATGGGGTGCTTGAAACTTTAGAATTAAAATTAGACAATCAAGAACAAATTGCATTGGAAAATTCTTTTATTCAGTATAATTATAAATAATTTTTTAGGAGTTTTTTACTCCTAATGTTACTTTGTGTTATAAAATCTTATTAGTTTTATTTTATCTTTTAAATAATATTTAATCATGCTATAAATTCGCTATAATAAAAAGTTTGTTTTAAAAATAATTTTTAATAAAAAATCATTAGAAAATTACAAAAAACTAGAAAGGAATATTAATGATTGCTCCAGAGAATACACCAGTTTGGGTTGATGAAGCAAGATGTAAGGCTTGTAATATCTGTGTTAGCTATTGTCCAGCCGGAGTTTTAGCAATGAGAGATGAAATCAGTGCAGTTTTAGGACAGATGATAGAAGTGGTTTATCCTGATTCTTGTATAGGCTGTAGTGAATGTGAAAGTCACTGTCCTGATTTTGCGATTTTTGTTGCCAAAAGAGATGAATTTAAATTTGCAAAGCTTACGCCAGAAGCTAAAGAAAGAGCACAAGCTGTTAAAGAAAATAAATACAAAAAACTAAATGCATAGGAAAACAAAATGAGAGAAGTTATATCAACAGGTAATGTTTTAGTAGCCAAAGCTGCGATTGATTGTGGCTGTAAATTTTTTGGTGGTTATCCAATTACCCCAAGTTCTGAAATAGCACATGAACTAAGCCATATGTTACCAAAAAATGATGGTACTTTTATACAGATGGAAGATGAAATTTCGGGTATTAGCGTGGCCTTAGGTGCTTCTATGAGTGGAGTAAAATCCATGACAGCAAGCAGCGGGCCGGGAATTTCTTTAAAAGCTGAACAAATTGGTTTGGGTTTTATAGCTGAAATTCCACTAGTAATTGTAAATGTTATGAGAGGTGGTCCTTCAACCGGTCTTCCAACAAGGGTTGCGCAAGGTGATTTATTTCAAGCAAAAGCTCCAACACATGGAGATTATGCAAGTATAGCTTTAGCTCCTGCTTCATTGGAAGAAGCTTACACTGAAACTATTAGAGCTTTTAATCTAGCTGAAAAATACATGACTCCAGTATTTTTGCTTTTAGATGAAACTATAGGACATATGAATGGTAAGGCAAAATTACCTGATTTGGAAGAATTAGAAATTATTAATCGTAAAAAATTTACGGGAGATAAAAAAGATTACAAACCTTATGCAGCAGGTAAAAATGAAGCTGCCATACTAAATCCTTTCTTTGAAGGTTATCGTTATCATATCACAGGACTTCACCATGGTGATATAGGCTTTCCAACAGAAGATGGAGCGATAGTAGATAAAAATATGAAAAGATTGTTTGGTAAGATTAAAAATAATACCGATGAAATTTGCACTTATGAAGAGTTTATGTGTGATGATGCGCAGTTTTTAATCATTGCTTATGGAAGCGTTGCAAGATCTGCTAAAGAAGCTATCTTAAGACTTAGAGAAGAGGGTTTAAAAGTAGGGCTTTTTAGACCTATTACGCTTTATCCAGTAGCTGAGAAAAAAATAGCTCAAGTGGTATCTAAATTTGAAAAAGTTATGGTAAGTGAGCTTAATATGGGGCAATATTTAGAAGAAATTCAAAGAGTAAGCAAAAGAGATGATTTTATTAGCTTGCACCGTGCAAATGGTCGCCCTATAACCCCAAGTGAAATTATTGCTAAAGTAAAGGAGAATATATAAAATGGCTTTTAATTACGATGAATATTTAAGAGTAGATAAACTTCCAACACAATGGTGCTGGGGTTGTGGGGATGGTGTTGTTTTAAAAGCTATTATTAGAGCTATTCAAAAACTTGGCTGGAATATGGATGATGTTTGTTTAGTTTCTGGTATAGGTTGTAGTGGTAGAATGAGTTCTTATGTAAATTGCAATACAGTCCATACCACTCATGGTCGAGCTATTGCTTATGCAACAGGGATTAAACTAGCAAACCCTAAAAAACATGTAATCGTAGTAAGCGGAGATGGCGATACTTTAGCAATTGGTGGAAATCATACCATCCATGGATGTAGAAGAAATATAGATTTAACTCATATTTTAATCAATAATTTTATTTATGGTCTTACAAATTCACAAACTTCACCAACTACCCCACAAGGCTTTTACACTGTTACAGCTCAAGCAGGTAATATAGACCCAAATTTTGATGCTTGTGAGCTTACTAAAGCCGCTGGGGCTTCTTTTGTAGCAAGAACAAATGTTATAGAGGCAAATAAGCTTGAAAATATCATTTTTAAAGCTTTATCTCACAAAGGTTATAGTTTTGTAGATGTATTTTCAAACTGCCATATTAACCTAGGTAGAAAAAACAAAATGGGCGAAGCTGTAAGCATGCTTGATTGGATTAAAAATCGTTGTGTTGAAAAATCTAAATTTGAACAATTAGACTATGAACAAAGAGCGGATAAATTCCCTACAGGAATTTTACACCAAGATGAAAGTAAAACAGAATATTGTGAAGCTTATGAGGAAGTTAGAAGAGCCTTGAAAGAAAAAAGAATGGTTGATTTGGGAGTATTAAAATGAAATATCAATTAAGATTTTGTGGTGAAGGTGGACAAGGGGTTATTACTGCAGGTGAAATTCTAGCTAAAGCTGCCATTAAAGAAGGACGTAATGCTTTTAAAGCTTCTACTTATACTTCTCAAGTTAGAGGTGGACCAACTAAGGTTGATATTATCGTTGATGAAAATGAAATCTTTTTTCCTTATGCAGTGGAAGGTGAAGTTAGTTTTATGCTTTCAACTGCTGATAAAGGTTATCATAGTTTTAAAGACGGTGTTTGTGATGGTGGTGTTATAGTTATAGAGCCAAATTTAGTCCATCCAAGTAAAGAAGATTATGCAAGATGGAAAATTTTTGAAATTCCTATTATTACTATAGCTAAAGAAGAAGTAGGGAATGTAGCTACTCAATCAGTCGTTGCTTTAGCTATAGCTGCTTATATGAGTAAATGTATTGATATTGATGCATTAAAACAAACTATGCTTGATATGGTACCTGCAAAAACTAAAGAAGCAAATGCCAAAGCTTTTGATTTAGGTATAGAATACGCTAAAAAAGCACAAGTGGTTTCTTGATTTTCAAGAAACTCTTTCTTGTAAAATAATATTTATTAAATTATCGTTATAATATTTTCCATTTTAAGCAAAAAGGTAAAATAATGAAAGAGCTAAATGGCTCGCAAATGATTTGTGAAGCATTAAAAGAAGAAAATGTTAAAGTAGTTTTTGGTTATCCTGGTGGTGCGGCTTTAAATATTTATGATGAAATTTACAAACAAACTCATTTTAAACACATTTTAGTCAGACACGAGCAAGCGGCCTTACATAGCGCTGATGCTTATGCTAGAATGAGTGGTAAAGTTGGTGTGGCAGTAGTTACAAGTGGACCTGGTTTTACTAATACAGTTACAGGTTTAGCTACCGCTTATAGTGATTCTATACCTTTGGTTTTAATTTCAGCTCAAGTTGCAAATTCTTTAATAGGAACAGATGCTTTTCAAGAAATCGATGCTATAGGTATTTCAAGACCTTGTGTAAAGCATAATTATTTAGTAAAAAATATCGAAGAATTACCTAAAATTTTAAAAGAAGCTTTTTATATTGCTACAACAGGTAGAAAAGGGCCTGTGCATATTGATATACCTAAAGATGTTACTGCTGCTATGGGTATATGGCATTATCCTAAAGAAATTTCTATGAAAACTTACAAGCCAACCTATAAAGGAAATATCAAGCAAATTAAAAAATTAGTAAGTTTGATTAAAAATGCTCAAAAACCTTTATTTTACCTAGGTGGAGGTTGCATAGCTTCTAATGCTAGTGACGAATTAAGAGACTTGATTCATTTTTGCCAAATTCCTGCAGTTGAAACTTTGATGGCTCTAGGGATTTTAAGAAGTGATGATGAGCTTAATTTAAAAATGGCAGGTATGCATGGAAGTTATTGTGCAAATATCGCTTTAAGTGAGTGTGATTTACTTATTGCTGTGGGTGCTAGGTTTGATGATAGGATTACTGGTAAAACAAGTGAGTTTGCTAAGGGTGCAAAAATCGTTCATATTGATATAGATCCAAGCTCTATTTCTAAAATCATCGAAGCGCATTTTCCTATAGTTGGGGATATTAAAAGTGTTATTTTAGATACCTTAGAAGAATTAAAAAAAGAAAGTTTTGACAACACAAAATACCAAGAATGGTTTAAAACTTTACAAAACTATCAACAATTATATCCTTTAATCTATGAAGATAATGATGAGGTTTTAAAACCTCAATGGGTTATAGAAGAATGCGCTAGATTAGCTCCTGATGCAAGGATAATTACTGATGTGGGACAGCATCAAATGTGGGTAGCGCAATTTTATCCTTTTAATTATGCAAGACAACTTGCAACAAGCGGTGGGCAAGGAACTATGGGGTATTCTTTACCGGCTGCACTTGGGGCTAAATTAGCTGTCGGTGAAGAAGTTGTAATAAATTTTGTAGGCGATGGTTCTTTTTTAATGAATATACAAGAGCTAATGACAGCAAGTGCTTATGGAATTAAAGTGATTAATATCATTTTAAATAATTCTTTTTTAGGTATGGTAAGACAATGGCAAAGTATGTTTTATAAAGAAAGATTTTCTAATACAGATCTAACAAGTCAACCTGATTTTGTTACTATTGCTAAAGGTTTTCATTGTGAGGGTTATAATGTTTTTAATAAAGAAGAATTTCAAAAAGCTTTTAAAGCAGCCTTAGAATCTAAAAAAACTTGTGTTTTAAATGTAGCTATAGATCGTTATGAAGATGTATTACCTATGGTACCTGCGGGTGGAGCTATTTATAATATGATTTTACCTAGCTATAAAAACAAGGATAAAAAATGAAAAGAAGAGTAATTTCTGTCATTGTATTAAATGAGCATGGGGTATTATCACGCGTTGTCGGGCTTTTTTCAGGACGCGGTTATAATATAGAATCTCTTACGGTTGCTCCACTTGATGATAAAGAATTCTCAAGGATAAATATCGTTACTTTAGGCGATGAAAAAGTTTTTGAGCAAATCATAAAGCAACTTCATAAACTCATACCTACTTATAAGGTAATTGATTCTAGTGATTTTATAGAAAAAGAAACAGCTTTGGTAAAGATTGCTTTAAATGAAAATTTTGCAGGCTTAGATGCTATATTAAAAGCTTATAATGGCAGTGTAACTTATAGTGATGATGAGTTTATTATTGTAATGGCAAGTGATGATGCAAAAAATATTGATAACTTTTTAAAAACTATGAAAAAGTATAATCCTATTAGTGTAGTTAGAAGTGGTTCTATTTTAATGGAGGTAAAATGAAAATTAGTGAAATTGCTAAATTTTTAGGCATAGAATATTACGGAGATGATATAGAAATTACAGCTTTAAATTCATTAAATAATGCAAGTTTTACTGAACTTAGTTATTGCGATGGAGAAAAAAACTCTAAAAAAATTGCAAGCAGTGGAGCTGGGGCTATATTAGTCTCAAAAGAATTTGAAAATTTAGTTTCAAAAGATTGTGTTAAATTAGTTGTTGATAATCCACATTTATCTTTTGCGCTTTTAAGTAAGCTTTTTGCTAAATCTTTAATTTCTAGTGAAAAGAAAAATTCTAAAATCGCTAAAAGTGCCAAGATTATGCCAAATGTTTATATTGGAGAAAATGTCCAAATAGCTGATCATGTAGTGATAATGGCAGGAGCTTATATAGGCGATAATGTAAGTATAGGTGAATATACTACAATCCATCCAAATGTTGTGATTTATAATGACACTAAAATAGGTAAAAAATGCCATTTGCTAGCAAATTGTGTTATAGGTAGTGATGGTTTTGGCTATGCGCATACAAAAAATGGCGAGCATTATAAGATTTATCACAATGGGAATGTTATTTTAGAAGATTTTGTGGAAGTTGGAGCTTGCACGACTATTGATAGAGCGGTTTTTGAAAGCACTATCATAAAGCAAGGTACAAAGATTGATAATCTTGTTCAAGTAGGACATAATTGTGAAGTAGGGGAGAATTGTCTTATAGTAGCTCAAAGTGGAATTTCAGGCTCAAGTATTTTAGGTAAAAATGTTACCATGGGTGGGCAAAGTGCTACAAGTGGGCATTTGGAAATAGGGGATTTTGCCACCATAGCCGCAAGAGGTGGGGTCACTAAAAATTTAGAAGGTGCTAGGGTTTATGGTGGTTTTCCTATCATGCTTCAAAAAGATTGGTTGAAATTTCAAGCAAAAATTATCACAGCTTTTAGGGATAAACATGAGTAAAAAAATATTTAAAACTATAGAATTACATGGCAGCAAAAGTGGAGAAATAAGCCTTTGTAATCTTTCTAATCCTTATGGTATAGGAAGCAATGATGTCTTAAGTATAGGTGTGGCTTTAAAAAAGGAAAATGGAATAGATTGGAAAATTCATATTCCATATGAAAATTTAAAAGATCTTATCCATGCACTTCAAGAAATAGAAAAAAGCAAAGCCTAGTTTAAAAACTAGGCGTATTTAAATCCCTTTTTCTTCCTGCGCTAATAATTAAAATAAAATTAAGTACAATCAAAACATACACAAAAGTTGGTATAGGAAAAGCGTCACCATTTGCATAAGAATGGAGCCCAGAAAGATAAAAATTCACTCCAAAATAAGTCATTAATATGCTATAAAAGGCTAAAACACTAGCACTTGCAAAAACAAAAATAAAATAAGTTTTAAAAATAAATCTTAAGTGCAATACTATAGTATAAACTATAATAGAAATCAAAGCCCAAGTTTCTTTTGGATCCCAACCCCAATATCTTCCCCAGCTTTCATTAGCCCAAACTCCGCCTAAAAAATTTCCTATTGTAAGCATTGCAAGTCCTATTATCATAGACATTTCATTAACGCAGTGTAATTTAATGATGTTTAAATCTATATTTTTATTTTTACCCCTTAAAGCAAAAAGAATTAAACTCAAAATCCCTATAATAAAACAAAGTGCTAAAAATCCATAACTTGCTGTTATAATAGAAACATGAATATTAAGCCAATATGATTTTAAAACAGGTACTAAATTTCCAATTTGAGGATCCATAAAGCCAAGATGAGCTACAAAAAGCGAAATGCCTGCTAAAAAACTCGCACCACATAAAGCCAAGAGTGATTTTTTAAAAAATATCACAGCACTTATCGCACAAGCAAAAGCTATGTAAATCATGCTTTCATAAGCATTACTCCAAGGAGCATGCCCACCTACATACCAACGAATGATTAAAGCTAGTGCATGTATGATTACACATATACTTAAAATGATGTAAAAAAATCTATATACAAAGGCAGATAAAGAAATATTTTTTAATATAATATAAAAACTTAAAAAGAAAAACACTAACGCAAAGCTAATATAAACAAAAGTTAGATTATCAAAGATATTATAATGATTAAGCAGTATTTCAAGATTTAATCTTTCTTTTGGTGGTAAAACACTGCTTCCATAATGATTTTGAAAGTCTTTTAAGGATTGCAAAATTTCATTTGCATCTTGCCATTGATTATTTTCAACACCATTGCGAACTTGTAAAAAATAGCTAACTAAAAGCATTTGTAAACGCTCTACATCTTCTTTTGCAAAAGGTAAAATTTGCACCGGAGAATACCACTTTAAACTTTGCTCATTAATATCAGGAAAAATAGTTAAAGCTTGACCACTATAAATATAATATGCATGATTTATTTTTTCATCTAAGGCTAGTAAATCTTTATCGAAGTTAGTTCTTAGTGAGGGCTTTTTGCGGTTAGCTTCCTCAACATAATTACTAAGTTTATATACCCCATTATCAAACACATCATCAAATGCTATGTATTTTTCATTTATATCTGTGCCTATTAATTCTCTTAGTTTGCTTGTTTTGGTAGCTATCATTTTGATTTTTCTAAATTCTTTAGGATAAATCATCATTGCTAGAAAAATTTGATCATAGTGAAGATTTAAAAAATTTTCTTTTTGAGTGATTTTATAAATAAATTCCATTGCCAAAGTATCTAAAGGTTTGATTCTACCATTATGATCTTGCACAAGTAATCTTGCAAAATTTAAAGAATGTTCATAGGAATTCTTTTGCAAATTCGAGATTAAATTTAAAATTTCATTTTTATCTTCTTGTGCAAAAAGTGGAGTTTGTAAATTTGCAAAAAGCAAAATAAACAATACAAAACTTTGACCTTTTTTTAAATAAATGCTTAAACGATGAAATCTTGAGTTTTTATCAAATAAAACCCATAAAAATCCCAAAATCAATAAAGTATAACCTATATAAGTAGGGATTTTACCAGGATCTTTATTGACTGAAAGTATAGTGCCTTGCTCATCTTGATCATAAGAACTTTGAAAAAATCTATACCCGCCATAATCAAGAACATTATTCATAAAAATATCATAATCTAGATTAATATTATTTTGCTTATCTATGATTTGAATTTTTGAAGTATAAGAAGATGGACTCATAGAGCCTAAATAACGCTCTAGTATAAAATCTTTTAAGTGTAATGCAAAAGGAAGCTTAATTTCTCTTGGTCCCCAATTGATAGTAAAATTTTTTCCCTGTAAGTTAAAATGCACTGCTTGTTTGTTTGTAAAATTTGGATTTAAGATTATTTGTGTATTTGCTTTTTGATAATTAATATTTAATTTTAAGCTAGCAGGTGTGATAGAGTCTTTTTGTGGAGTGTATTTGATAGAGCTTATGATTAATTTTTCGCCATTTAAGTCAATAGTTTTTTTAAAATGCTTTTGAGTTAGCGGGGTAAAGCTAATAGGAAATTCAAAACTGGCATTAGTATCAAAATCAGTAATTTTTATAAATTCTTCTCTAGTAACTATGGTACTCGAGCTTTGATTTTCTCTTATATGCATTCCACCTTCTAAGCCAAAATATCTAGTAAGTCCAGCACCGATTAAAATCACTATAAAAGATAAATGTAAAAGCAAGATAGAGTATTTTTTCTTTTGAAAAAGCTTGTTGTAAAATATCACTCCGATTAAATTTAAACCTAGTAATAAATGCAACATATCAAACCAAGCATTATTATAAATTAAAGCTTTAGCTGCACTAATACCAAAATCATTTTCTATAAAGGTTGCCACAGCACAAGCTATGGCATATATACTCATTAGTAAAAAACTCATTGCAAAAGAAAAAAAATACTGCATTTTTAACCTTTAAATATTATTTTCTTTATAAAAATGTATGAGTTTTTGTGCTATGGTTGCTTCGTCTAAATTTTGATTTTCTTTTTGATTTAAAAACTCCATTGTAGCGCTTAGTCTTTTTGCGCTAATAAAACCAGGATAATTTAGCAAAGTTTGGCTGTTTTTGTTTAAAATTACAATAGTAGGGGTGGCTACTATATCATAAATACTAGAAAGTTCAGCTGTACTTAAGTCACTTTTATGGTTTTTATAAAATGTATGAATTTTTTTATAGCTTATATTTATATAATATGAGCTGTATTTGTCTTTTATAAGTTCTTGTATTTTTTTATCATTTTTAATTTCTTCTTTTAATTTATCACAATATAAGCAGTGATTTGCGCTAAAAATGATTAAAATGTTTTTATCATCACTTTTTATATTTGTATTATCTTTAAATAAATAGGCTATTTCTTCATAAGATTTTTTATCTAAATCATTTGCTTTTTGTAAATTTTCTTTAGAAAATTGTGTACCGCTTGAGATTAAATTAGAATCAAGTTTTTCTTCATTAGAACAAGCTATAAAAAAAATACTTAAAAAACTAAGTGAGAGTATTGTTTTAAACATTTAAAATCCTTGAAAAAATTAGAAAAAGTCCTTATTCGCTATTATAGCGAATAAGGTTATAAGATAGTGTTAAAGAAAGTATAAAGCATTAAAAATAAAAATACTAAGCCAGTGATTAGCATTGCAAATCCTGCAAGTTTAGCTAGCCATTGATATGCTTTGAAGTTACTTTTATTTTCATATAAAGTGCTTAATTTTCCACTTTCTTTTAAGCGTTTATACCATACGCTTCTTTCTTGTTTAATCTCTTCTTCACTAATACTTCCTGAAAAAATCACCATATCCATAGGGAAGCGATCTGCTCTAAAATGCGTATTAAAGAAGTGAATTGCAAAAATAAATCCTGTAGCAAGTAAAGCTTCATCAGAGTGAAGTAGGGTTGCTAAGTTGATTGCTTCACCTGGTAAAAATTTACCAAAGAAAGCAGGAAACCATAAAATAAGCCCTGAAATACCAATGATAAACATACCCCAAAATACTGCTAGATAGTCAAATTTTTCCCAATAAGTCCAGCGGTCAAATTGCGGTCTTGGTCCAAAACCAAAGAACCATTTAAAATGATCTTTCATATCTTTAAAATCTTGCCAATTTGGCATTAAAGAATCAGGTCCAAAAGTAGCTTTTAAAACTTTCATAAAGCTTATTTTGCCAGTTATTGGATCCCTTGCTACATCACGGCGTTTCCAATTTACGATGATGATTTCTCCAATGTGAGAGAAAAATACTGCAAACATTACTATGGCTGAAATATGATGTATGGTTGCAGCGTTAATGATATCTCCACCCATTAAATCAATCATAGGTTTAGCCCATGCTGAATCATAGAATTTTTGCGGTAAGCCTGAGAATGCAAGACCCAAAAAGCTAGCCGCCATAAAAAAATGCTGAATTCTATGGAAAGTGCTAAATCTTCTTACTCTTACTTTATCTTCATGTGCTGCTTTTCTTGCTTCTTTCCATTCTTTAGGATATTTTATACACATAGCAATTAAACGCAAGCACCAAAGTATAGTATGGGCTCCAAAGAAAACAAATACAGAGATGACCAAAATAGTCATGAATATATAAGCACCATGTAATCCAGGATATTTTTCGCCATCACTATGATCAGCATGTGCCATCCAATTTGCGAAATTTTCATTTGCATTTGGGTGGCATGATTTACAAGTTTGAACACGGTTAATTGGCGAGAGAGTTGAGCTTCTTTCGCTTGATTTTAAAATATTATGTTTTCCATGACAATCAGAACAAGTAGCAACACTTGGAGTTTCACCTGGAGTGCTTAAAAACATACCTTTACCATGAAAAGTCATATGAAAAGTTGCACTTTTTTGTTTATGACATTGTGCGCATTTTTGATCGACTAATTGTTTTTGTGAATAAATTCCTGAATGTTTTGGGGTAATATGAATAGAGTGACAAGTTGCACAAGATGGTTTTTCTTTTTTCTTTTGCATATCTTGAGCGGGTAAGAACTTTTCTACTCCATGAGCGCTTTTTGCTAAAGCATTGCTTGCTTTTTCATGACAAGTTGCACATTTTTGATTGATTAAGTTTTTATTTGCTGCAATATCAGCTCTAATGCCTTTATCTTTTTGAGCATGACAATCACGACAAGATGGGGTATTGCTAAATTTAAATCTTGAGTGGATAGTGTCTTTAAATTCGATAATTTCTTTAGCTTTTTCCCATTTAACTGTGTCTATTTTTTCAACTTTTCTACCTGAAGTTACCCATGATTCTATACCATCAAGCATTACAACAGAGTTTTTATAGCCAAGTTCTATAGCAACTGCAGCAGCTTGAGAAGCTTCAAATCTAAAACGATTTAAACCATAAAATACTAAATTTGCATTTTTATCATTAGGTAGTAAATTTTGCCAATTTTCCACATAGGTTGATATGGAATTAGGTATATAGCCATTAGCTTGTCTATCTTGCTCTGAATTGACATCAAAAAAATAAGTATTATTTTGATCTAGCATTTCTTGAGCTTGTGCTAAGCTAATGCTTTTTACACCTTCTATTGAGCCTATTTCTCCATTAGCCTCAGCAAAAATAAATCCTGATGGCATAAAAAGAGTAAAAAGCACAATAAAAAGTCGAGTAATTAAATTTTTCAAGACTAGCTCCTTATTTTAAGGAAGAATTTTTCATTCTCCCTTTGTTTTTATTTGCCATTTAGGATATTTTGTGCTTCTTGGATATAAATTAAAGCTTCTTCTATGATTTTCTTAGAATAAGCAGGTCCATGAACACCCCAAGAACCATCTTTTTCTAGTCTATCAGCTATGGCTTGAGCTTGATTAGTTAGGCTTAATACTTTTGATTTTTGCTCTATTGAAAGTTTATTTTTTTCAGCAAAAGTTTTATCAATATTTGCTATGCCTTTTCTAATTTTCTCATATCCTTCTTTAACGGGGTTTTGCCACTGCATTACTTTATCATAAATCATTTCTTGATTGCTAAAGTGAAGTTTTTCAGGTAAGGTTGATTGCACAGGACTATGACAACCACTTGCACCAGGACCCATTAGATTAATATCACTAAAACTAGTTCTACCACAACTCCACATTAAATCAAGGAAAAATCTACCTTCATCATCTCTAGCTATGGTCCAGCCACCAACTTTAGGTGATCTTTCTTTGCCTTCTGGTGGGTTAAGTGTTTTTGCGGTTTTATCTACTTTGATATTCCAAATATGTGAAGCTCTAACATTATCAAACCCACCTTTATCAGGGTTTTGAACAGCTCCAAAGTTTTCACAACTCATCATATTTGGCATGTGACAAGCTGTACAGCTGTCTTTTGCGTGAATTCCGCCTTTTTTGAAAAAGCTTGCTTGGGTTTCATGACAATCTTTGCAAGTTTTTTTAAGTTTTGTTTTAGTATAACCACTTTTCCAATCATTAAAAGTTACTTCATGTGGATCATGACAAGTATTACATCTCATACCCTTATCATAGTGTGCTGAAGAATACATTTGAGCACCTTCTGTTCCACACGCAGGACAACTTGATTTAAAATACGCATTGAAAGGTTTTCTAGGATTGATTTTAGCATCGGTTTCATTATATGAAAATCTTTGATGACATCTTTCACAATTTGATGGCATACCCGCACCTCTTGCTCCATAAAGATGTGCTCCAGCCCCATGGCATTCCTCGCAAGTAATACCTTTTGAGATGGTATGTTTTTGAAGTTCTTTTGGATTACCTAGTGCTTTGTAAAATTCTTCCTTGCTTTTAAAGTCAAATTTAAAAGTATGACAGGTTTCACAATACGCAGTAGCAGGTTGGAAAACTGCTTTTTCTTTATAAGTTGCAGCATAAGAGTTTGTTCCCCATACTTGAGAGCCATTTCCTCCAAAATCTTCCATTTTAGTAGGAAAACCAGGTGCAAAAGCAGCTATTTTTTGTGCCATTTCAGGAGTTAAAAACTCACTCCAAAGTCTTGAGAATTGATTACCTCCGGCGGTTAATTTACCACTTAAATCACTCAAATTTCCATCTTCAACATGGTAAGTTCCGCGCACAAGCCATCTATCTATAAAACCATATTTTGTTCTTGGTGTTCCAATGAGAGCATAAACATCATTTGGATAAATTCCATCGGGTAAAATAGTAGCTTGAGAATTATACATAGGTTTTTTCAAACCTTCAGCTCCACCAACTTCTTCCATTTCATGTGGAAAACGCACGGTTTTTGCATGACGAGAGCGCTCCCAAGAAGCATATTGAGCAGGATGACATTCGCCACATTTTTTTGGACCCACAAATTTGTTTGGAAAATCCAAAAAAGATTCATAAGGCAAACGATAGGTAATAGAGGCTTGTTTTAAATCATGCTCGGCAGCAAATTTAGCTCCATTTTGATTTACAACCCAATTTTCAGTTCTATCACTATGGGTAAATTTACCCACTAAACGCCCTTCTTTTTCATATTTAAAAATAGGGTGATTTTTATAAAGATAATCAAAAAATGCATCTTCTTGAGCCACATAACCATCAAGGGTTCTAGGCTCTGAAGAAGCAAAAGCTTGTGTAGTCAAACTAATGCCCAATGCTAAACAAGCATAAGTGGCGACTTTAGCTAGTTTATGTTTCATAACTTCCCTTTCATGTAGTTTTGTTAAAAGATAAAAACACTCTTATTTATTATATATTAACTTTTAAAACATAATTTTGACTATTTTTTAATAAAAATTAACTTAAAAATATAATTTATTAACTTTTTATTAATTTAAATAATAAAAATTATCATATAGAAAAAGAAGTTATTTGCTAAATATTAAATTCTACTAATAGTCCCTACTACCTTACCTACAATTAAAAAGTCTCCATTTTGATAATGAACATCCGCATAACTTAGGTTAAAAGAGTGTAAATAAACTCCACCTTTATTGCTTTTAAAAATTTGTTTGATAAATAAACCATCTCTGGTATTTACCGCAAAAACTCCACCTTCTTTAAAGCTTTTGCTTTTATCTACTAAACATAAAGAATCATCTTTGATTTCAGGCTCCATGCTATCGCCTATACATGGGATGATATCACAATCTTTAGAGCCAAAAAAATCACTTAGCTTTTCATCTATAATCACTTCTGAAAAACTTACATTATCATTTAAAGCTCCACCTCCCATAGAAGCATTAACATCATAATATTTTAAAACATTATAGTTTAGATCATGCGTTAGAGTATTACTCTCAAGGGAATCTTCATAAAAAAACGCATTGATATTAATATTTCTCTCATTTAAAAAATGAAGTATTTGTTTATAAGGTATGGAATTTCTAAATTTCATACTATAAAAGGTATCTGGATTGATATTTAGCATCTTAGCTACATCAGAATCTTTGGCGTTTTTTATTCCTTCTTTTTGGAGTATAAATTTTAATTTATCAGTAATTTCATTCATTTGCATAAAAATCCTTTTAAATAAAAAGTATTTTAGCAAATTTACTTTTATTTTGCAAGAATTCTTTTAAATTAAAAGATATTTAGCTTCCAAATTTATGGAAGCTAAAAATTATTTATTAGTCAGACTTTTGATGTATTGATCTACCATGTATAAGCCATTACCATTATCGCTTATGAGTTTGATTTTATCTACTATACCTCTAAAAAGCGCTTCCTCTTCGTGTTGTTCGCTTACATACCATTGTAGAAAATTAAAAGTAGAATAATCTTTACTTGAAAGCATAAAATCTACAAGATTATTAATAGAAGCAGTGATACTTTGCTCATGCTCAAAAGTTTTTTCAAATACATCAAGCAATGATTTAAAATCACTATCAGGTTTTTTAACTTCTTTTAATTCTACTTTAGAATCAGTTTCATTCAAATAAGTGATGAGTTTTCTAGCATGATCACTTTCTTCTCTTGCATGCTCGAACAAAAACGCCCCTGCACCATCAAAACTATGCTCATAGCACCATGAACTCATACTCAAATACAAATTTGCTGCATACATTTCTTTATTAATTTGCTCATTTAATAAAGCCACTACTTCTTTTGAAAGCATTTTTTCTCCTTTTTTAAATAATGATTTTATAATGATATATTTTAAAGTTTAATTTATACTAAATTCATATTTTATGTATAATTACATTAAAAAATAAAGAGTAAAAAATGCAAACAAGTACTTTTAAAGTTGATAAAGCTATAACAAGCAAAAATGAAGATTTATTTAGTAGAAGAGAAAATGCTACTACACTAGCGAAAATTATAAAAAGTTATCAAGATGAAGATAGTATTTCTATAGGTATTATAGGGGATTGGGGTGGTGGAAAAACTTCTTTTATAAATATGGTTTTAGAAGATTTTAATGATGATAAAAAATTCATTATAATAAATTTTAACCCTTGGAATATTTCCACTAGAAAACAGCTCATTAGTGATTTTTTTACAAAACTTTCTATTGAAATTGGAAGAAAAAATACTTCTAAGCGGTATAAAAAATTGAGCAATGGTTTAAAAGTTTTATCTTATGCATTTAAACCATTTAAATTTATACCTGGATTAGATATTGCTTCTGAAATAAGTGATAATATTAGCAATGCTCTTCAGGAAATAGCTGAGATGACAGAAAAAAATTTAGATACCACCAAAGAAGAAATCAATAATGCAATTAAAAAAATAGATAAAAAAATTATTATAGTTATAGATGATCTTGATAGATTAGCCGATACAGATATACAAGAAATTTTTCAACTTGTTAGATCTATAGCAGATTTTAAAAACACCATGTATATTCTTGCTTATGATAATGAAATAGTCACTAAAGCCTTAGATAAAATCCAAAAAGATAAAGGTGAAAGATATATAGAAAAAATAGTGCAAGTTCCTATAGTGCTACCTAAATTAAATAAAGCTGATTTAACAGCAATTTTTATGCAAAAAATTGAACAATTTAGCTTTGTTTATGAAAAAATCGATAAAAATGAATTTATAGAGAACTTAAATACAAATCATTTTGCAGGTGCTTTTGAAAATATAAGAGATATCAATAGATACTTAAATGTTTTAAAATTTGAAATGAGTGTTATAAAACAAGAGTTATATTTGTATGATTTTGCTGTGATTACTTTGTTTAAGGTTTTTGAGCCAAAATTTTATGAGTTTATTTATAAACACTTTGAGATTTTTACTGGAGCTACCTCAGAAGGATATGGATATGAGGAGCAAAATCTAAGTGTTAAAAAAATGATTAAAGAACAAACAGAAAGTTTAAATAAGCTAAAGAAAGAAGTTATTAGAAAATTATTAATTTCTATATTTCCTAGAATAGAGTGGTTGTATAAAAGAGAATTTTATACTTCAAAAAATAAAGTAGAATATGCAAACAAAAATAGGATTGCTTCGCGGAAACATTTTCAAGATTATTTTGTGTTAAATTTTGCAGAAAATGTTATCAGAAAAGAAACAATAGATAAAATTATAAAGGCAAATTCACACCAAGAGTATGATGATATTTTTAATAAATATGGTTTAAAATCATCTGAAGTGTTAAATAAATTACCTTTAAAAATGAGTGTTTATGCCAAAGAGTTTAAAAGTAGTGAATTTATTTATTATCTTTGGAGTATTTTTGATGAAATTTATGGAGAAGCTCAGTTTTTTTACTTTGAAAAATGCAAAAGTTTCTTTGAGTTTTTTTCAAAATTTGCAGGTAAAGAAAATATAAATACCAAAGAATTACTTAATGCAAAATATCCACTAGATGCAAGAATGTTATTTATATATAGTTACAATTTTTCTATGAAACAAAAAGAGTATTTTTGTGAAAAAGAATTAAAAATACTATTAGATAAATTACTTCAAGAAGATGATGATAAAGTAAAAGAGAAAATAAAAGCACATATTTATATCCTCAAAATAAATGATTTTCATTACTTGAAAAACACTTTTAAAATTTTTGCACAAAATTTAAAAATATTTTTCTTGATTTTAGAAATTTTTATAGAAGAGGATGAAAATAATCAAAAATATATAAATCAGAATTTATGGCTTTGTGCTAATTATAAGGAACTAAAAACTATGATTGAAGAAACTTTTAAAAATCCTAGTGATGATCAAAAAGAAATAGTTGATTTTTATAAAGACAAGTTAAGTCATTATAAATCATTGGTTCAAAAATAATTGAAAAATAATATTCTTTTGTTTAAAATTGTAAGTTTATTTATTATCAAAGGTTAAAAATGCAAGAATGGTTAAAAGTAGATGAAGAAACTTTAAAAAACAAAGTGCGTGAGGCGTATTTTTCAAAATTTTCTGTAGTTGGTTCTAGTATTGATTTTATTGTCACACAAAAGCATAAAGACTTAGGCGAGATTAATTTATTTTGGGCTGAAGCTAAGCAAGGCATAAGTGATATTAAAAAATCATTTGTTCAACTCATTATGACTATAAAAAATGGAAGTTTTCATACCATGCAAACACCTGCTTTAATAGGTGCATTTGATGCTGAAAAAATCGCATTTTTACCTTATTATAAAATTCAAGAAATTTTTTATCAAAATGATAGGGTTTGGGGTGTAGCAGCTAGCAAACACACAAGTGAGCAGTTTTTAAAACTTTTAAAAGAATTAGATGAAATTTTAAACGAAGCTTTGATTTTTTACTATGAAAAAAATAATGAGGAATTAAAAAATTTCATAAAAGAAAATTTAACAAACGAAAATATAAGCAAATTTAAAATCGACAAAAACAACTTTGTAAGCATATATCATAAATGGAGCAAAAGCGTAAAAGAAAGCATAAGTATAGATTGGGATTTAGCCAAGAAAAACGGCATTATCGATGCGGACTTTTACCTAGCTGATTTACTTTCAAATGAAAATCAAACCATAGTAGAAAAGCTTTTTGCTATTTTAAATAAAGATCATTATGAATTTAATGCCAAAAAGACAGATCTAGGCTCTATCGCTACAGAAAAAACGGGCTTTAAAGACAATCAAAAAGCACATAAAGATTTTTGGACTATTTATGAGCGTCCGCCTTTAGAGGAATTTTGGGATTATATGATAGAGCGTAGGGATTTGCTTGTAGATCAAGACATTAGAGAAAGAAAGGGGGCGTTTTTTACTCCAAGAATTTGGGTGGATAAAGCTTGTGAGTATTTATCAAAGGCTTTAGGTAAAGACTATGAAGAGAAATACTATATATGGGACTGTGCTGGTGGGACAGGAAATTTACTAGCAAATTTCACAAATGCAAAAAATGTTTTTTGCTCTACCATAGATAAAGCAGATGTTGATGTGATACATGAGCGTATAAAAAATGGTGCAAATTTATTTGAAAATCATGTTTTTCAATTTGACTTTTTAAATGATGAATTTTTTGATAAAGCAGATGATAAAGGCAATGTTATTTATAAATCAAAACTACCTTCAAATTTACAAGAAATTTTAAAAGATGAAAACAAACGCAAAAAACTCATCATTTTTATAAATCCACCTTATGCAGAAGCAGGGACTACATCAGCTATGTCAGGAAGTGGAAAGCATAAAAAAGGTGTTAGCCTTGATAATTATGTTTATGAAAAATATAAAGATATTTTAAGCAGTGCTAGAAACGAACTTTTTGCACAATTTTATATAAGAATATATTGTGAGATCGATGGAGCTATACTAGCTACTTTTTCTACTTTAAAATATGTAAATAGTTCTAATTTTGTTAAATTTAGAGAAACTTTTAAGGCTAAATTTTTAAAAGGCTTTATAGCGCCTTCTTATACTTTTGATAATGTAAAAGGAAATTTTCCTATAGGATTTTTGATATGGGATATGAATCAAAAAGATGATCTTAAAAAGGTAAGGCTTGATGTGTTTAATGAAAATGGAAATTTTTTAGGTAAGAAAAATTTTTACAGCAATCATAATTTGCATATAGGAAAGTGGATATCTAAATTTAAAAATAAAAATATACCATTAAATTTAGGCATGATGAATACTGGAAGAATGGATTTTCAACATCAAAATCTTGTTTATATTATGCATGATACAAAAGATCTTGGGCATTCTATATTTTTAACTTACAATAATTTAATAGTTTGTGCTATATTTTTTTCAGTTCGCCATGCTATAAAAGCTACTTGGCTAAATGATAGAGATCAATTTTTATACCCAAACAAAACATATCAAAACGATAAAGAATTTCAAAGTGATTGTCTTGCTTTTATGCTTTTTCATGGACAAAATAAAATTAGCACAAAAGAAGGTGTAAATCACTTCATACCTTTTAGCGAGAAAGAATTAGGCATTACTCAAGAAGCATTTAAGAGTGATTTTATGTATAAATTTATAAATGGCAAGATAAAAAATGAAGATATTTTATTTGATGATGAGTTAGACAAGGTGGAATTTTCTAATGAAGCAAAAGAGCTTTTAAAAGCAGGTAAAGAACTTTTTAAGTATTATCACACGCATAAAGAAAAGGCAGGGTATTTGGTAAATGCTTCTTTGTATGATATAAAAGAATTTTTTCAAGGTAGAGATGAAAAAGGCAAGATGAATATGCCTAGCAAGGCAAAAGATGAGCATTATAAAATTTTACTTAGTGATTTGAATTTAGCTTTAGATATTTTGGCTAAAAAAATCGAACCAAAAATTTATGAATATGGCTTTTTGAGAGAGTGATTAGCCAATACTAAAAGAAAAAACACTGCCTTTTTTTGGGTTAGATTGAATTTTCAAAGAGCTTTTGTGTAAAGTGAGTATTTTTTTAACTAAAAACAATCCTAGTCCAAAAGAATTGTTTTGGCTAGTATTGATTTTATAAAATTTTTTTGTGATTAATTTTAAGTATTTTTCCTCTATGCCTATGCCTTGATCTTGTATAGTAAATTCTTGGTTTTTAACTTCAATAAAAATATCTTTTTGACTATATTTTAGTGCATTGCTAATGAGATTAATAATAACTTGCTCAATGAGAAAAGAATCTGCTTTTATGAAAGTTTGCTCTCCTTGAATTTTAATCCTGCCTTCATTAAAATTTTCAACAATATTTTTACTTAAAGCATATAAATCAAAATTTTCTTTATTTAAAGATGTGATATTTAAATTAAAAACAAAATTTAGTTTGTGTGTTAGTTGGTTGATTTTTACGCTTTGCTTGTGAATTTTTTCAAGCATAAATTTTCTCATAGTTTCATCATTATGTTCTTTTTCTAAAGATTGCAAACTTAAATTTATAACACTTAAAGGATTTTTTAACTCATGTGAAA